>NZ_JBEOVJ010000102.1:0-27903 GCF_040295435.1 Streptomyces sp. NPDC002809 | reverse complement strand
ATATGCCCCGGCAAGCCGGGCATAGTGAATGAATTGCGCAAGCGCAATTCGAATTCCGGCGCAAGCGCCGGAATGGAATTCCGTAAACGGAATTCTGGAAGGGGATGCAATTCGCGCAAGCGCTCATTGCGGGCACCCGCGCAAGCGCGGTCGCCTGGGCTGGCAGTAAGAGGAGGTGCATCGTGCTCGGGCCTGTGTAGGGCTTGGGGTTCTTGGCCACAACCCCTACAACGAATGTGACGGGCCGTCGGGCTGTACGGGTGCCGGCCTTGCTGCAGTGACGGGTTCCGCTGCGCTCCACCCTGACCCCTCCCCCACTCTCGAAGCTGCCCGGTGATGCTCATCAATGCCCCATCAGCATACAGGACAACCAGCCGCATTGGGTCAAGATTCGGCCATGTATCACCCTGGGGGTGAAAGTTGGCGTGAGATTGATGCATCACTGTTCATGCCTGTGTAGTGTTTGGGTTCACACACCACAACCCCGTACCACACCATCGCGCCGGGACCTTCCATTCTTATTACGCGCGACATTCCGCGAAAAGGAGAACACGGGAATGGCTAGGAAACTGTTTCCTCACCAGATCGAGGCTGTTGCGAACATTGTGCGCGGTCTCGATGTTCCACTGGATGGCATTCCTGTCAATGGCCTGCGCGGACAGGTGCATGCCGCGTGCGGAACGGGAAAGACCACCATTGCCGCAGTGTCGGCAAAGCGGATTGTGCCCAAGGGGCGCATTCTGGTCCTGGTGCCGACGCTGGACCTTCTGACTCAGACGGTCCGTGAATGGCATGAGGCCGGGCACACGGGGCCGGCGGTTGCGGTGTGCAGCCTCACCGATGACCCGGAGCTGTGGAACCTCAAGGTGCGCTCCACCACGAACCCCGTGCAGCTGGCGCTGTGGCACGGCTCGGGGCCTGTGACCGTCTACGCCACCTACGCGTCCCTGGGTGTCCTGGCGGAGGCGTTCGAGGGTGCCTACGGGCAGCAGCTGGCCCCGATGGACCTGACGGTGGTCGATGAAGCTCACCGGACTTCCGGGTCGATGGGCAAGGCGTGGGCCGATGTCCACGACCAGGGCGTCATCCCCTCGTACCGGCGGCTGTATCTGACGGCCACGCCGCGGATCTGGGAGGAGCGGCCGAACCGCGAGGTCGCGGAGGGGGTGCGTGACCCGTTGCCGCGCGAGATGGCGGCCTCCATGGATGACGAGAAGGTCTTCGGTCCGGTTCTCTACAAGCTCTCGCTGGCGTCGGCAGTGTCGCGGAAGCTGCTGGCGCGGTACCAGATCATCGTGCTGGAGCTCCAGGACCCGGTCGTCACCCCGGAGCGGCTGATGAGCGAGGAGCGGCACAGCGAGAGGGTGCGCGGTGAGCGGCTCGGGGCGCTGCAGGCGGCGTTGCTGCACACGATGGCGGAGCACCACCTCCAGACGTGCATCACTTTCCACCACCGGACGATAGAGGCGCAGGCGTTCGCGGAGGGCCTGGAGCGCGTGGCCAAGCGGCTGCACGCTGACCGGCCCGAGAAGTACCCGGCGCGCATCTGGGCGGACTGGCTGTGCGGCGAGCACGTCCCCGAGCGCAGGCGGGGGGTTCTGGGCGAGTTCGGGTCCACGGCGCTGCGGGCTGTCCTGTGCAACTGCCGGGTGCTGGGTGAGGGCGTCGATATCCGGGCGGTGGACTCGGTGGCTTTCCTGGACCCGAAGGGTGCTCCGCACGACATCGTCCAGGCAATCGGCCGGGCGCTGCGTCAAAAGCCCGGACAGGGGAAAGTCGCCTCTTTGATCGTGCCGGTATTTCTCCAGCCTGGGGAGCAGCCGGAAGACATGTTCACCTCCGGATCGTATCGGCCTTTGGTGAAGGTATTGGAGGGTCTGCGCGCTCATGACGAAGAGGCAATCGAATTGCTCGCGATTCCTCAGGAGCCTCAGAAGGATGTCGTGCAGCCGTCTGAGTACATCGGTTCGCCGCCGGAGGAAGGCGAGGAAGAATCCCGTCTGCTACTGCGTTTTGCGGCTCCGCGTGACCCGGTGATGGTCGCGGACTGGATCTCCTTCAACGTCATCGACACCGAGCGTCAGGACTGGGCGCGCGGCTGGTCGGCGCTGAAGAAGTTCACGGAGCGTGAGCATCACGCCCGAGTCCCCTATGGGTACAAAGAGGGCGCGACACCGCTTGGACAGTGGGTCGCGGAACAGCGACGGGCGTACGGGACGGGGCAGATGACCGGCCTGCGCGCGCAGCGGCTGGAGAAGCTCGGCATGGTCTGGAACCCGGCCGATGAGCGGTTCCAGGAGAACCTGGAGGCCGCCAAGGCGTACTACGCGGACCATTGGACCCTCTGCGCCCCGAGGTCCGCAGTGGCCCTGTCCAGGCCGGTAGGACAGTGGTTGAGCAATTTGCGCCGTCCCGGTGCGCTGGACGGTCACCCGGAGTGGGAGGCCGCGCTCCTGGCCGTGGACGAGGACTGGAACCCCTCGTGGCCGGCGGAGTGGCAGCGGCACTACGCCGCGCTGCGGGAGCTCCTGGCCGACGAGGAGGACCGCTCCGAGGTCCTGCCCGGCTTCACCGTCCACGGTATGGACATCGGCAAGTGGCTGGCCCGGCAGCGGAAACCAGAGGTCTGGCAGGCCCTGACGGGCGGACAGCGCGAACGCCTGGAGCAGCTCAGCATCACGCCGCCGGCCTCGGAGCTCCCGAAGCCGTCCGCGCCACCCTTGGGGGCCTTCGAGCGGGGGGTGGCGGCTCTGGCGCGGTATAAGGCCCGCACTGGCTCTGTGACCGTCCCCAGGGGCCACGTAGAGGGTGTCAAGGTCGACGGCCAGGAGTACCCCGTCAAGCTCGGAGTCTGGATCATGAATCAGAAGGGACGCCGTGCGAAGCTCCCCGCCGACAAACTCTCCACGCTCGCCGCACTCGGGCTGGAGTGGGCGGCCTCGGAAGGAGCGGCGTGATGACCGCCCGGCCAGGGCAGCAGCCGGTCAGCGCTGCCCCGCGTCAGCGGATTCGCCGAGCGACGGCGCAGGCATCGCCCGCGCCCAGCTCATTCCTTGTCACGGCTCTTGTCATGGCTCTTGAGGTTGCGACCTGCGCCGCTGGGTGACTTCAGGTAGGCGTTCTCCGCCTCTGCAGTCTGCCACTTGGCGTACAGGTAGGTGCACGCCAAGAAGGAAGATCCAAGGGTGGCAAGGGTCGCGCCCTGAGTTACTACTAGACGCTTGGTGAGCTTGCCTCCAGCTGGTGCGGCCTCGGTCTTACAGATGCCGACGTGGCCGGTCTCCACTGAGTGCCGCTGCAGTTCTTCGAGACTGTCAGCCTGGAAGGGGCATGCGGTGCACGCGCATTCGGTCATCAGTTGATCCCCCTAACGGAAAGTAGGTTCCCACAGACTGGGTTCGTCCGCGCACCACTTGGTCATCCTCCAGCCCGGAGCCACCCGGCGGACAAGCAATTCCGCATACAGGCTGCTGGGCATGCTGGCAGCGCGGGAACGGGAGGAGCCGGCGGAGACGGAGCTCAGACTGGAGCTGCGTGCCCGTCTCCGGCCCTTCCGGGGCGGCTAGGACCAGGCCAGGCAGAAGGCGACGGGGCCCGCCTCATCGAGGTCTGCGCGGAGGGGGTGCAGATATGCGCCCTGCCCGACGGGCACGAGACCTCGATGGAAGAACCGCACTGGGGCCGCAACAACGAGGGCCAGCCGATCGCGTGGGTGGGCAGCGCACCCGACGACTGGTGAGCGGTTGCGGTGCGAGCGAAGGACCCCGGGGCGCAGGGCGTCCCGGGGTCCTTCGCTGTCCGGGGCCAGGCCCAACACGCACTGCGGTGCGATGCCCACGGGTTCTGAGCTGCGGCATGGCACTGGTGTGCGTGTAGGCCCTGGGATAATGGGGCGCTCCTCCGGCTGAATTACGCCGTGGCCGGGCCCCGACCTGCGGCACGACAAAGGGGGGCGTGTCGCTGGCGAAGCCTGCGCCGCAGCGGAGGTCCCGTCCGGCGTCGGGTGGTCCAGACGGGTAACCGGGTGCAGGAGGCTCAGGGCCGGCCCGTGACCCGAGGCCTGCACGCCCCACCCGACGTCCGCGAAGGCAGTGATGGCTTCATGTCGGGTGTACGGAATAGGAAGCGGATCCAAGCCGCTGCCCGGCGGCCGCGGCCGCCGGGAGGGCTTCCTCCTCGCCCTCCCGTGGCTCGTACGGAACATCATCGGTGGGCCCGGCGGGCAGGTGCGAGATCGTCGCGCCGGGCTAACCGGTTTACAGCTCCGTCGGTCACCATGCGTCCGGCAGCGTGGGCGGGCGACCATGCAATGGTTGGCGTCGTTGCGAGAGCGGGCGCGGGTGCTGAAGCGGGCTGCACGGCGGCAGCCGGGGCGGTGGTGGGCGTCGGCCGTGCGGCGGGAGCGGGTCCGGGGCCGGTGGCCTGGGCTTGTTGCCGGTGGGCGGCGGCGGTAGCGGCGACGGCCCCGCTGACCTCAGGGAGCTGGCACCCGCATGGCCGTCTCCTGATGCGTTTGCAGCCGTCCTGCGTCACCGGGTCAATGTCAGTGCCAGGGGGCAAGATAAGCGGTGGGGGAAAGGAGGACGTGGTGTCGTTATCTCGTTCTGCACGCACACAGAAGACCGTTGCACCAGGCGGGTGCCGCTGGTGCGGAATAGAAGCGCGAGGTCACGGCCGGCAGTACGTTCCCGAAGCCGGCTGGCATGCCTGGCAAGCACCGACGCTCCAGCAACGCAAGGAGCGCATGCTCATACGGCGTGCACACAATAGCGTCAGGCAGCCAGGTCCTGGATCTCACTGAAGATCTTGCGGAGCTGGGGTGGTACCTCTTCCTTGTTGTTCAGCTGGGAGACCAGGCCGTACAGCAGGTCAGCCTTGCCGTTCGGGCTCGTCTCCTTGGCCTGCTCCTTGATCATGAACAGGATGTCGGAGCTGAACTTGCCGCCACGGTGGGCCGCAAAGTTCTCAGCGCTCCACGTCTCCCCCGTCGGGCGCGGCCAATGAGTATTGGCAGCCTGTGCCCACCGGTCGTCATCAAAGAGTTCTTCTAGTTCGTTGTATCCCTCGGCTTCACCGACGTATGAGATCTGCGTCTTAGGGTCGAGGCCAAATTTGATCAGTTTGTCTTCTTTGAACTGCTTGTTACTCCGGCTATCGGCATCGATCATGAGGCGGACCGTGCGGCCATGCTTGGCTAGGTAGCCAGCCAGGTGAAGGGTTCCTTCATTGTTGCCACACGCCCACAGGGCGATGCCTGCCGCTTGCAGGGACAGCCCCTGAGCAATCCGGAACAGCAACGGCACACACTGCTGTTCAGTGATGCCCTCCACTGCCAGGAAGCACCGCTCGTGCAGCAGCACCGAGTTCCGCAGTCCCACTGCGGCCGCCACCTGACCAAGATGGAGGTCAATGCCGTCGTGAGTGTCGTCCTTGAGCCGCTCGACCTGCGTGCGGCCGGTGGGGCTGAGCCGCAGATGAACAACGTCGGCGATATCGACGCCGTCAATGAGATTCATCGAGTGTGTGGCAACCATGACGGCAACGTGCGGCAGAGAGCACTGCTTGCGGATGATCTCCATCACCGTGCGTTGGTGGCGGTAGTCGAGGTGGGTGTCGGGCTCGTCGTAGACGACGATGGTCTGTGTCGGCTCCTGCTCTGCCGGTTCACCGTCGCTGGCCAGTTCGGCGGTCTCAAGCAGGTTGCTGGTCCACTCCCACACCGCGAGCGCGATACGTCGATTGCTGCCCAATCCTGAGCGCGAAAGGTCAACCGGTTCGCCGTCAGCCTTCGAGACTTCCAGCGGCGCACGCTTGAACCCGCCTCTGAACGAGACTTCGGGCTTGACCTCAACTCCCAAGTACTCGCTGCAGTGCCGCCGGATGTGCTGACAAAGTGAGTCGGCTTCCTTCTCGAGCCGCTCAGTGATCTCAGCTTCGATCTCTCGAACCTTGCCCTGCAGCTCCTCGTCGCCCAGATGCGCCTCGTAGCAGCCGCTCAGTGCGGTTCGTACGGCATCGTCGGGAAGCTCGTTCTTGCCTCCGAAGGGCAGCAGCCGCGGAAGGCGAGCCTCCAGACTCTTCGGCACCGAAAGCCAGTCCTCCGTCTGTGGCCCGGTGGCCGCGTAAGCCTGCAGCGCCGTCAGGAAGTCACCCTTGCTCGTGCCTGCCGGGCTAAGCCCGTACTCGTCGACCAGATCACCGAGCGGGTTCTTGAGTAACTGCCCAAGCCCCGGCGAACGCAGGCGGCTGTCAGTCGGCTGGTATCCGAGGTACTCCAAGGAGGCCGACTGGTCCCGCAGGGAGATCCGGCGGATGCGTACCGTCTCGGGCAGGCTGTGCTCGGCCTGCTCTCCGGAGTCGAGGAGGAACTCGCCTTCTACCCACGTCTCGGCGCAGCGACGGCCTTTCGTCGCGCCGCCCTGCTCGTAGGTGCGGTCTTCGTCGGTCAGCGGATGCTTGCCGAGCAGGAAGGCCAAAGCGGTCAGGACCGCACTCTTACCACCGTCGTTGCGCCCTGTCAGGATCGTGGGACTGCTGACCGGGATGCCCTCGACGTGGGCCAGCGAGCGGAAACCACAGGTGGAAAAGCGGGTGAGCTGCACAGTCGAAAGGCTCCGTATCTCCCCGCTCTCTATAGGACGGGGCGTGACGTGCGGGTAGCACCGACGCCGCGGTGGTGCGTGAGGCCTCGGCGCAGAACGTCATATTAGAGCGTCACATGCAATGGCCGGTCGCTTTCGACCAGTTGCTACTTCGCCCCGGCGCCGGGCGCGCTATCGCAGGCCGCTCCCACCTAGAGCCGGCCCGAACGAGGGGGGACTTCTTCTCCGTGAGATGTCGCGTCTCGCCCGCCAAGAAGACGTCGGTGTCGATGATGGCGTCCTCGACCTTCGTCCAGATCTGTCTCAGCGGCGAGAGTGCCCCGATGGTGGCCCCTCGCCGGAGAAGGCCGCAGCGCGCGAAGAGTGTCAAGACATGCAGCCGCAGAGGACAGCGCGAACGACAGGATCGGACCTTCCATCGCGAGTCAAAAGGAGACCCTGAACTCGTCGCATGCGCTGGCGGGGGCGTGGCTGACGGTAGAACCGTGAGTCGACTTACGGAGCTTTAGACAATGCAGATGATGATGCAGCAACGGCCCATCCCCGCGTGCACGGGGACAGGCCGTTGCTTCAACGAGTCGTCCGGCCTTCTCACGTGAAGGCCTCATGGAGGCTGGTCTACAAGGACTCTCCCGTCTGTGGGCACGTGACGCGCTGTCGTGTCAGCACCGTGGGCCGCCGGTGGTGTGGTCCAGGTGTGCCAGGAAGTCCTCAATCTCACGTACGAGAGCTTGTGTTGCTTCAGACAGGTCGACTCCGGCTTCCCCCAATGCCCAGTGGACCCTGTCTACAGCAACGCGGGCACCGGCTGACCGGCACACGAAGTCACTCACGAATGATTGGAAAGACTCCTCAGCGTGTTCCTTTTCGCATCCGCAGCATGCCGATAGTTTTTCTTCCCTCTCGGCATCAAGGATATGAAGATAGCCCTGCGCGTCCTCGTCACCCTTGAGTGCTGCCTTTTCCCACCAGCTTCGCGCCACATCATCCCTGTTCAGGAACTCAAGGATTTCCGCTACGCGTCGTGTCTCCTGTGGTGTCGCGGAATCATCGACTTCCTTTTTCAGGAGAGTGCGCAGTTCACGGACCGCACCGATTCGATGGTTTCCGTCTACGATTTCCAGGCAGGGGGCGGGGGCCGGGGGCCAGCCCGAAGGCTGGCCCCCCTCCGCCTGGACAGAGTCCTCGCCGATCCGAGAACCCTTGGAAAACGCCTGCTCAGAGCCTTCGAGCAGGAGCCACAGGGCGAGGAGCCGGATGGCTCCCCGTTCCTCGGGTTGCTGCGTCCAAGCGGACAGGTATGTCATGCGGTGGCCTCCTCGCTGTGTTCGTCGATGGACTTCTTCAGGTTGTTGGCGGCGGCTTTGATGTAGCGCTTCACCGACTCCTCCTTTATCTGGAGGCGCTGTGCAACCACGGCAGGACTGAGGTCCTGCAGAACACACAGGGTGATTACCTCGCGCTGCCGTCCAGGAAGGCTGGCGACGAGTTCGTCGATTCCTTCCTTAATCATTTCGTAGGCGGCCTCGGGGATGCCGATGCCGGATTCCGTCTCGGGCAGTTCACGGACCGGGACCACGGCCATCCGCTTGTTGCCGCGGAACTGGTCGATGACCGCCCGCTTCACCACGGTGCGGCCGTAGGACTTCAGCGAACCTTGACCGGCGATGAGCTGATCCCATCGCCGGTACATCTTCAGGTAGGCGTCCTGCACAGCATCTTCCGCGCTGTGCAGGTCGCCGGCCTGGGCACGCGCCAGTCGGGAGAACGCCTCGATGGTCTCGAGGACGAAGGCCTCGAAGTCCGCTCCCGGAGCGGCCTCACTCACGCGGCCTCCCGCGTGGTGATGGCCCGGTGGCCCGCCGGGTCGGCCGTCTCCTTGCGGAACAGCCAGGCAGGCCGGCCCTCCTCGAAACAGGCAGCAGCACCGCCGTCGGGCAGGGCCTGCGCCATCGCGACCATGGTGGCGCGCTGTTCGCGCTCCACACGGGTCTCGACATGCGCCTTCACAAGCATCTCCGTGATGCCGCGGGTGCGGCGCATCACGGAGACCAGCAGGAACAGCAGGGGAATCCCGCCCGCTCCCACCCAGTACGACCAAGTCATCGACCAGGCCTCCCAGTAGAGACGAACTCGTTGATGAAGGCCCAAGGGCCCTCATCCCCTTACACGCCGCCGAGGGCCCGGATCCGGATGCCAGACGACAACATTTTTCCCAACCTCACCCGCCTCCCCGCCTGTCACACCGTTTCCCCAGGTCACAGGGGTGGAGGGGTTGGAAAATTGATGTGCACCGGAAGATCCCTTTCGAACCGACGGGATCCATGAGGGCAAGGCATACCGGCAGGACGGCCATCCCGAGTGCCCTGCGCCCTCCGGCAGAGCAACGTCGTCAAGCGGGAAGACAACCTCGCGCCGTGCCTGATGGCCGGGCCGGCGCTGGCCCTATACGTCGTCGAAGCTGGGCTGGCTCCATGGCTGATCGGGGGGCGGGCCTTGGGCCCCGAAAAGCTGGGTGATCTTCTCGGCTTCATCATTTGAGAGATCGGAGAGCAGGCGCGTCGTTGTTCCGAGGAGGGCGTCCAGCGGTACCTGGGTACGTGCGCCACGGGCGCTGGCGATCCCGGTGCCGAACATGCACTGGAGAGTCTCGCCAGAGGGGATGCGGGCTTCGGCTTCGATGACTCCCTCGGCCTGTCCCAGCGCGTCGCTGATGCCGTCGAGTCGGGTGTCGTGGGAGATGTCGTCCCCGGGTCCGCCGTAGCCGACGTGGCGGTCCGTCACGACCATGCGCAGAGAGGTCAACGGGATGCCGAAGCGGTCGGCTCTGTTCCTCACTTCGTCGAGGCGGGGCAGGTCGTGCTCCTGGCCGGACGGGAGCTGGCGCTGGGACTGGGCGACCAGCACGTGGAAGCGCGGGGTCTGCAGGATCAGCTGGCCAGCCTTCACTGTCCAGCGCCAGGGGCTGATGTCTGCGTCTGCCACGCCGGGCACGATCATGCAGACGCGGCTGGTCCAGAGCCGGATCGCCTCACGCATGAGGTACTGGAGATTTCCGGTGCCTGCGGCTGGGGTGCGCAGCAAGGTGGGGAGGCTGATCATGCGGACGACCCGGTTCCAGAACGCGGTGTCGGTGATGTCCTCGGATTCCAGCAGGTACATCAGGGCTGTCTCGTCGAGATGGCCGACGCCTCGCTGAGGTGCGGGGAAGCTGGCGAGCGTGGATCCGCCGCCCTGCCAGAGCGCGGCGAGAAAGGCTGACATCCGGTCAGCGACGTCGGTGGTCATCTGCGCGGTGAGGGCGTCGACAGCATCGCGGGTGGGAACGCGTTCTCCCGCGCGGGCGGCTTCCGCCCCCTGGACGACTGTGTTCAGGAATTCCTCGGTGGCCGGTCTGTCGAGGGTGCCGCGGCCGCCTTCGAGGACGGAGCGGGACACCAGCTGAGGGATGCCGGGAGAGTCGTCGGCCGGCTGGAGTGCGCCGAGCGCGGAAGTGTCGAGGAGGAGCGAGGTGCTGGTGCCGGGTAGCAGGGGGAGGTCTCCTCGTTGCCGCGTGGAGGACAGTTGACCGAGCGCGAGAAGCACCGGCCGGTCCGCACGGGGAAGACGTTGCAGGTCGTCCTCGAGTTCGCGCTGGTCCGATGTGGTGCGCAGGTAGATGAACCGGCGGGGTGTGCGGGGTCTGCCGGGCCATTCCAGGACCATGTCGGGGACGTGGGTGTGGTTGAAGAATTCAGTTTTGGTGACGGTGGCGCCGGGGTCCATGCGGCGCAGGTGCCGGGCGACGATGTCCTTGACCTGGGTGAACATCATCCGGTCGTCGGGCTCGTCCATGGCCTGGGCAATCGACTGTTCGACGAGGTTCACCACGAGCCCTCTCTGCGGGTGAGTTCGGCGGCGACGATGGCTGCCCAGTCCTTGAGCGGCAGGAGAGTTTCCTGCTTGTCCGAGAGGACGATCAGCCACAAGCGTGCGGCGACCGACTGGGCGAGTTCGCTGTCCAGAAGTTTTCGGGCTTCCTCGGGGTCGCTGGTGCCGAAAACGCGACTGCTGTGTTGAAGGACTGCACTCTCCACCTGATCAGGCGAGTTGAGGGTGGACCAGGAGTTCGCCCGGAACGGTGCCCAGGTGATCCACATGAAGTGGTCGCTGAGATGGTGCTGGGCCTGGGCGGCGACGTAGCACTTGGCGAGGAACTCGTCGAACTGCGTTCCCTGGTCGCTGGGTTGCGCGTAGTTCTTGACCTCCGCGCAGAACATGTCGTTCTGGTAAGGATCGCCGCGCATGGCGCCGCCCAGATCGAAGGAGAAGGTCCGGCCCCCGTACGGCCAGGCGAGGGTCAGCCGACGGCCGCAGGACTCCGAGTCCGTGTTCGCGTACGCGCCGAAGATGCGCATCGTGCCCTCGAGCCACTGCTTGGCTCTTCGAGCCCCCGAGAAGCCCTTCACCTGAGCGTCTTCGCCAACCACCACAGGCGTAGCTTAGTGCGATCGGATCATCACGGTGTGCTCGAACGGGCTAATCTCCCACCTCCCTGAGGGGTTGGCTTCAGGGAGGAACAGCTGCGGCCCTTGAGAAAGTGAGCCAACGATGGCCGCGGGCCGGAAGGAACTACCGCGAAGACGCCCTCCTTGATCGGCGGACACGAGACCGTGGTGGAGTGATCCTTCCTCCTGGCCTCCTGCGTACCGCTCCCCTGCGCGGAGAGACGACGTCGTCGCTGATGTGCCGCATCGCGAGCCGCTACGGGGTCGAAGCGACGGCGTTGCGGTCCTGCTGGAAGTGGCGCAGCCACCAGCCTCGGCACGACGGAGGGGGCGCGCGGGCAGACGCCGAGGTGCTGTTGAACACGGCGGGGCGGCAGCTCCTGACAGGCCTGTGTGGCGTGGAGGAGGGTGTGCTGGCGCGGGCGTTGCCGTCCTGGGGGCGGGAGGATGCCAGGCTGCCGGCCGCGGATGCCGGGGAGCCGGCGGCGGCGTGGCGGATCGGTGGTGCGGTTGCCGGGCCGGTGGCGTTCGGCTGTCGTCTGTGCACGGCCCGGCGTACGGGGACGGCTGGGCGGGCGGTGCTGTACGCCCCGCGGTGGGACCGTGTGTGTGTCCGGCACGGGCGGTGGCTCCTGGATGCGGATGCCGACCAGCCCCATGAGTACTTGGACGTGCGGCGTCTGCCGGAGGTGGTCGCGGCGCAGCGGCGGTGGGTGGGGGTGGCGCGGCGGGCGGTGCGGGCGGGGGCCGAGCCGGAGCGGGTGTTCGCGTTGGCGCAGGCGGTGGTGGCCCGGTGGTGGGAGCAGGCCCTGCAATGGGAGCAGGAGAAGGTCTGGCCGCGGCGGTTACATCAGGTCGCGGGCGGTGATGCCGGGGGTGATCTGGGGTGGTGGCGGATCGTGGGGCGGGACGCGGTCGTCTTCCCTGAGGTGGTGGCTGTCGCCGATGCGTTGCTGGATCCGGGCATGGCCCGGCTGGTGTGGGTGGACAGCGGGGCCGGGCAGCCTCGAGTGCTGTCCGTCGACGGGTTGTTCTGCCGTCGGCTCGGTGAGCGGGTGGGGCGGGGTTGGCTGGAGCCTCTGGCTGCGGCGGACCATGGCGGTCCGCTGATCGCTTGGATGGGCAGCGTCATTCGGCTGCGCCGTGGGGCCGGTGGGCCTCCCGGGTATGACAACGACCCCTGGTGGCTGCGGCGGGAGCATCAGCCGGTGCCGATGGCGGGGCAGTTGCGGGTGCTGGGCAAGGAGATGAAGGCACCCGGTTCGGGGACGATGTGGCGGGCGGTGGTGCCGGCCGAGCAGCGGATGCGGATCGGCAGTCTCCTCGGCAGTGCCGAGGAGCAGCTGCTGCAGCTGCGCGGCGTGCAGAGCGGGCCGACCGCCGAAGTCGCCCGGCAGCTGCTGCAAGGCCTCGGTCACAGTGCCGGTCTGGTCGAGGCGGCCTGGAAGCGGACCGCGGTGGCGGCGGTGAACGGCGGGGTGCCGTTGGAGGAGGTGGCCCGGTGGGCGGATATGTCCCCCGGGACACTGAGGAGCATGCTGACGGCGGGCGGGCAGGAAGAGGACGGCTGAGAGCAGGGTGGGACCGGGCGCATCGGCTGTTAGCTGATACAGCACTCGTTTGTGGCAGAAACCCTGAAAACGACGATGCTTGTCGGCGGGAGCGGCTTGGCTGACACGGGTGATCAGCACAGGAGAAGCCGCCCGGCCCGGGGGCCGGGCGAGGCGAGTGGCCGTGGATCGCCGCAACGGGTTCGAGGCGGTGTTCCTCGACCCGGTGGGGCAGCCGGTTCAGCAGCGGTGGGCGGATGCCGCCATGACCGTGGGATTCGAGGAATTGCGACCGGTGTCGGCGTTCCCGGTGATCCCGGGGCGCCGCTGGGGGCCAGGGCTGTGGTGGTCGGCAACCACCGGGCGGCACGTGGCCGCGGGTTCGAACGCGATGCGCACCCAGCTGATGGTCCTGGACCGCGACCCCGATGTGACCGGGCTCGCGGGGCGTCCGGTACGCGTGTTGTGGCGCGAGGAGCGGGGGCGGGTGCGTTCCTGGGTGCCGCAGCTGTTCGTCCGGTACCGCGACGGCACGGGTCTGCTGGCCGACTGCCCCAGCCACCCGGAGGCCGGCGGCGACCGGGCGGTGAAGGCCGCCGAAGCGGTGAGCGCGGCGTGTGAGGAGATCGGCTGGGCCTACCGGCGTCTTGCGCCGCTCGACGACGTCCTGGCCGCCAATCTGAAATGGCTGGCCGGCTACCGCCACCCCCGCAACGCCGGCCGCCCCGGCCTGGCGCCCGCGGTGGTGGAGGCGTTCGCGCGGCCGCGGCCGCTGATCGAGGGTGCCGAAGCGTCCGGCGACCCGATCGAGGTCCTGCCGGTGGTCTTCCACGCCCTGTGGCACGGGCGGGTGACGGCAGACCTGGAGGCGCCGCTGCATGAACGCGTCCTGGTCGGCCCTGCGGGCTGGAGTGGCCCGGGTCCGGGCGCGGCGGGAGGGGTCCGGTGACCGCGCGGCGCAGTGCCCGGCCGTCGGTGAAGGCCGGGGTGCAGGTCCGGTTCCGCGGTGTGAAGTGGCAGGTGGTCGCCCTGTCCGGGCAGACCATTCACCTCATCGGCCCGGACGGTGGCGGCGAGGCGGTGCTCGCCGGGTACCTGTTCGCCGATCCCGGCTTCAGCGTCATCGGGGCCGATGTACCGCAGGCGGCCCCGCAGTGGGGGCTGTTCGAGACCGCCCCCGCCGCGGCACGTGAGAAGGCCCTGGCCTGGCAGCGGCACGTGAGAGAAGTCGAATGCGGCCTTGCCGGCGGGCCCGGCAGTGCTGGAGCGGTGCGGGAGCACTACGACCCAGAGCGGCACACGCTGGCCGAGCGGGAACAGGCCAAGGCCGAGGAGCTGACCGCGCTCGGGTTCGGCCGGGTGTCGCGCACCACGGTGCAGCGCATGCGGCTCGCTTATCGCAAGCAGGGCCTGTGGGGGCTCTTGGACCACCGCACCACCCGCTCCTCCAGCCCTACCGGGCGGTCCGACGAACGGGTCGTCGCCGCCGTCCGTGAAGCGCTGCGACGCCGGCGCAGGCGCTCCAAAGGCACCATCAACGGCCTGTTCCCGCTCATCAACCAGATCCTCGAAGATCAGCACGGCCCCGGTACGGTGCCCGTGCCGTCCCAGGCGACGCTGTACCGGCTCGTCACCTCCCTCGCCCGACCCGGCGAACTGCCCAGCGGTCCGGTGCGGCAGGTGCCCGCGAGTGTCGAGGGGCGGGCTTTCACCCCTGCTACGGCGCTGCGGCCGGGCGAGCAGGTCCAGATCGACACCACCCGCCTGGATGTCCTGGCCCTCTTCGACGACGGGCGCCTGGCCCGGCCCGAGCTGACCATCGCCGTCGACGTCGCCACCCGCGCCATCCTCGCCGCCGTGCTGTGCCCCAGCGCGACCAAAGCCGTCGACGCGGCCCTGCTGCTCGCGGAGATGGCCGTCCCGCACCCCGCCCGCCCGACCTGGCCGGACATCCTGCGCATGGACCACGCCCGCGCACTCCCCCACCAGCGGCTGGCCACGCTGGACGAGCGTCTGGCCGGTGCGGCGGCCCGGCCGGTCGTCCTGCCCGAGACGATCGTCGTCGACCGCGGCAAAGTCTTCGTCTCCCGGGCGTTCACCGCCGCCTGCGAGACCCTCGGCATCAGCGTCCAGCCCGCCCCACCCCGCGCCCCCACCGCGAAGGGCATCGTCGAGCGCACCTTCGGCACCATCAACCACCTGTTCTGCCAGCACCTGCCCGGCTACACCGGATCCAACGTCACCCGCCGCGGCCCCGACACCGAGAAAGACGCCTGCTACAGCGTCACCCAGCTCCAGGACCTCCTCGATGAGTGGCTGGTGCACTACCACCACCGGCCCCACGAAGGCCTGCGCCACCCGATGATGCCCAGGAAGGCCCTTACCCCGAACGAGATGTGGGCCGTCCTTGTCGCGGTCGCCGGGTACGTGCCCGTCCCGCTGACCGGGCGCGACTACCTCGAACTGCTCCCCGTGCGCTGGCAGGCCATCACCCCCGGCGGCATCACCATCCACCACCGCACCTACGACGCGGACCTCCTCGCCCCACACCGCGGCCAGCCCTCCCCCGTCGCCGGCCGCGGCAGGAAATGGGAGATCCACTACAACCCCCACGACGTGCGCCAGATCTGGGTCCGCCTCCCCGACGGCGAACTCACCGAGATCCCGTGGATCCACCGCGACCACGTCCACCGGCCCTTCGATGAACGCACCTGGCAGCACATCCGCACCCAGGCCGTTGACGGCAACCACGGTGACGCCGAGCAGCACGAAGCCAGCCTCGCCGACGCCCTCGACCAGCTCATGCGCCGCGTCCACAGCGGCCACTCCACCACAACGGAACGGGCACTCCTGGCCCGCACCGCTCACCTCCCTCTCCCCTCACCCCGCGACGGGGACCACGACACCGAAGCACCCACCGACAGCCCGGCGCAGCAAGCCACCGAAGGTAACGACGACAGCATCGACGACCTCGACAACCTGCCCGACAACGACGTCAGCCCCACCCCGGCCACCGGATTCGGGCTCTACAACGCACATGAGGAAGCCGACAAGTGGTGAACCCGAGCCCGCCAAACGCGAACAGCACATCAGACGGTCCCGGCGACAGCGGCGGAGCCGAATTGTCCTGGCCGCTGACCACCTGGCAGGGCTGGAACCGCTTCGCCACCACCGACCCACCCGCCCCTCCCCGGCCAGGTGAACCGCCCCGTAGCACAGAGGAACGCCTGGCCTACCACTCCGCGTTCGTCACCATCCGCACCCCCGCCATCCACACCCTGGCCACCCAGGTCCGCACCCTGATGATCCTCGGCCGCCACCAGCAGACCACCGCACGGCCCTCCCTCATCGTCACCGGCCCCGCCGCAGCCGGGAAAACCACCGCCCTCCTGAACGTCGGGCGTACCTGCCACCTCGCCCACACCCTCAAAAACCCGCCACCACCCCGATCAGCACACGCCGCGGTACCCGTCGCGTATGTTCTGGTCCCGCCCGGCGCCACCGCGAAAACCCTCATCACCGAATTCGCCCGCTACCTCGGCATCCCCGTGGCCGCGCGCATGACCCAGACCCAGATCACCGAAGCCGTCTGCCACACCTACACCCAGGCCGGTGTCCAGCTGGTGATGATCGACGAGATCCACCGCCTCAACCCCCGCACCACCACCGGCGCCCAAACCGCCGACCTTCTGAAAGACCTGAGCGAACGCCTTCCCGCGACATTCGTCTACGCCGGCATCAACGTCACCGACACCCCCCTGTTCACCGGCGTGAGAGGCGCCCAACTCGCCGGACGCGCCACCCTCGTCGACTGCGGCCCCCTCCCCGCCCGCCACGGCACCCGCCACCCCTTCCGCGACGTCATCACCGACATCGAAAACCATCTCGACCTCCAGCAGCACAAACCCGGCACCCTCCCCCGCCACGCCCCCTACCTCCACCAGCGCACCGCAGGCCGCATCGGATCCCTCACCCGACTCATCCGCCAAGCCGCCATCACCGCCATCAGCGACGGCACCGAACGCATCACCAAAACCACCCTCGACACCATCCGCCTCGACCACCTCGCCGAAACCCACCACCGCCCCCACACTCGCGCCCGAAGCCGCTAGCCCCGCCCATCAGACAGGCAAAAGGCTCTGACCAGCACAAACACCAATCGGGCCTTTACACGCTAGAACTACCTACAACACACCCAGCTGCCCTCAGCACAGAACACATAACCCCAGCTCAGATACTCCTCCCCACCTGCCAGGACCACCAATTCGACCTCTCAGCGAACCAGCAACACCCCAGACCAGCCACCTCGCTGTGCACCAACAAACCCCCCTCCCAGCGTTACGAGGGCAGAGGTCTGCACTACGGTGCGTTCCCTCACCCCGCGCTCCCCCGGGTGAGGGACTCATTGGCATCACGGCGAGCAGGACCGGAGGACGACGCGCCCCATGAGGCAGTGCACGATGCAGCCTGTGCAGCGCACCTGGATGGTGGAGCTACGCCCCGAGCGCGGCGGATCTGTGCTCGTCTGCTCAAGGTGCTCTTCGTCAGGCACCGCGCCCATTCGCGCCTCGGCGCACGAGGCGATGACCCACCTGGCCCTGCATGCGCGCCGCGACGCGCTGCCCGCCCATTTGCGCACCTGTCAGTGCCACGCACGCGGCTGCAGGTGGCACCCCAGGCATCGCGGCTGTGCCGGGAGCATCCTGCTCGTCCTGGCCTGGGAGCGCGGCGGTCGTCAATGGCGGCTCGCCGACACCTGTGCTGCCTGCGCTGGCGCCACGGAACATGCGGCGGTCGTTCCGGAGACTGCGCTGCCCAGTTCACCCCCCGGTTTCCCGCCCCGACGCCGCAGGCTGCACGGTCTCGCTGAAGAGGTTCGGGTGCGCGAGATGCTCAGCTATCTCGCAACCGCCCTGCCGGCAGAGGCTTCTGGGGCTACCCGCTTGCTTGCGTTACAATGCGCACTGCGCTCGAGCTGCGGCGGCGATGTGCGCATCCCCACCGGCCTCGTGCGCGGAATGCGGCTGGGTGCGGATGCCACCCCGCGAAGAGAACTGGAATGGGCAGGTTGGCTCTATGTCCACGCTGTGCGGCCGAACAGCCCTAGGCAAGGATTTTCCGCTCGGCTACTGGATCCCACGGTGCGCACCCAAGCTCCTGGGCGACTGAGCCGTGCCCGGGCAGCCGACTGGGCGCTGCGCGTCTGTGGAGCGCGCCAACTACGCCCGCTCGGGGTGACCACCAGGCTGCTCGCGCTGGTGCTCGGCGCGCATCTTCCTCCCGGTTCTGCTCATGCAGCCGTCGATCGGGAGATGCTCGGGCACTTGTCCGGGCTTGCTTTGCCTGAGCTGTCCCAGGCACTTGACCTGCTTGCCGACAGGCGGTTCTTGCGATCATGGACCTTCGAAGCCGTATCTGAAGACGTTCGGTGGGCCCTCTGGTCGCCGAATCAACTCACCCATGATGAGCCTTGAGAGCAGTTGCTCGCTGGCCCAAGCATTGGGACGGACTGGCTGTGTATACCGCGCCGAGGCTCTGCCAAAAGGGGTTGTACTGCGAGAAGTTCAGGGCCGGTGGATTGCCCAAGCGTGTGCGGGATTCTCTTCGCTCAGGGTCAGCGCGGGGTGTGGGTACGCGGTGAATTCACGGCCTGGGAAGTTGCTCACAGCAAAGTGTGAGTAGCATCAGGGACTTACCCCCATTCGCAAACAGAAAGATGAGGGCCTCATGTCCCAAGTCGCTGCAACCTCCACCGTCACCGCAGGTTACGCGCAGAAGGTCACGGAAGACCTCGCGCTCACCAAGAAGGAGCAGGAACGGGTCCGTGCTGAACTGACCCGGCTGCAGGACGAGCTCCAGCAACTCGAGGAGAGCGAGAAGGTCCTGGTGAAAATGCAGGACGTGCTTGGCGGTTCCAGCGAGTTGAACCACGGACGCGGAAAGGGCGGAAAGGCCCCCGTGCCGGCTGCGCGTCGTGGAAAGGGCGCGACGGCGCGGCAGCAGAAGGTGTCGCGTACGGCCAAGCCCTCAAAGGCCGGCCGTGAGGCCCACGCCGAGAAGACCGCCTCTCCCAAGGGCGCGGCCGAAGAAACCTGGGCTGCGCTGGCCAGCGGTTACCTGGCCGGGCAGAGCGAGCCGAAGTCCGCCGCGGAGGTCTCCGCCGCACTGACCGAAGCCCACCCCCAGCGCAACGTGCAGGCACCCGTCGTGCGCAACGCCCTGGAGCAAGGTGTCGCCCGCGGACTCCTGGAGCGTTCCAAGCAGGGCCGATCCGTGTACTACACCCCTGCTTCTGCCGCCACAGTGGCTTCCTCCGACGAGCCCGCTGCGTCTGTCCAGTAGGCGCGGCAGCGAATCGCAGAGAGTGCGAGTGAGGCAGCCGCCCTGTTAGTCACTGACGACCGACGTCGAGCTAGAGGCCAATTCCCACCTCGGTGGCATCAGTTGCTCCTCCTGAAGTGACCAGGCCCGTGGGTGCTTCGGCATAGTGCTGCTGGTTGATCGTCCGGCCCCGCACGGGGATCGTTGGAAAGAACCCTCACGTAGCGCGCCCGCGCTCGCTACGTCCGCTCTTCGGCGAGCGGCGAGACGCCTAGTGCTCTGATCGGGAAGGTTCGCCGGGTTGAGTAGGCTCAGCCCGGCTGCGTTGGAAGCGGAGGGCAGGCATGACGCGGAGACCGTCGGTGGATGAGGCCGTGGGACTGCTGGAGGGTGAACTGGGTCCCCGAGCCTTTGCCGATCCGGTCCCGGAAGACGTCTGGTTTGCTTTCCTTCGTTTCGGCCGTCAGCTGTTCCACGTCCCGGACACACCCGATGTCGACGGCCTTCTGTTCCAGTACGGGACCTACGCGTTCGACGGTCCTGCGACGTTCACGCTGGACCTCACCCGACAGTTCGAGGTCTCCGACAGCGACGGTGATCACGACCACTACGTGCAGGTCCACTGCGAGCTCCGATACGGACTCACCCCTGCCCTGGAGGCCCTGGGAAGCTTCCACTCGTGGTTCTTCCACGATGCCGGAGCAGACCTCGAAGAATGGGCCCAAGTGCTGACCGAACAGGCGGTGTGGACCACAATCCGCGAACTCAAGCCGGCCGAGATCAGGGTGTACCAAGAGCGGGTGTAGCTGCTCAGGCCACCATCGTGGTGGGACGCCCTCCCCAACGGATGCCTTTCTCGCTTCGTATGCGGGCGCGTTCGCGTCGCTGGGCGGCGAGGACGTCGGGATGGCGGGCGTTGTTGTTGCGCCAGCGCAGGTAGGCGTGGAGAGCCCGGGTCTGGACGGTGTGGTTGGGGTGGTGGGAGTTGGCCAGGGTGAACTGCCGCAGCGGCCCGAAGTGAGCCTCGATGGGGTTGGCCCAGGAGGCATAGGTCGGCGTGAAACAGAGCTCGACCTTGTTCCGGGCCGCCCACCTGCGGATTCTCCAGTTCAGGTGGGCGGAGAGATTGTCGAGGATGACGTAGATCGGGCCGCCGTCGGGTCGGGCGGCGCGGATCGACCGCAGGGCTGACCAGGTGTGGTCGATGCCTTTGCGCTTTCGGTTGATGCCCCACAGCTCGTCGTCGCCAACCGAGTAGCAGCCGTGGAAGTAGGTAATCCCGTGGGTACGCCGATAAGTGGCCGGCAGTCGGTCGGGCTTGCGCTGCTCAGCCCAGCAGGAGCCAGCGGTGGGGCGGATGCCCAGGGGGCCGAATTCGTCGAAGGCGAAGGCGAAGGCGCGGTCGGGACGTTCGTTGATCGCGTACTCGATGCGGGCGAGCTTGGCGTCGAAGTCCGGATCCGGTGAATCCTTCCAGGTCTTCGTCCGCTGGAAGGAGATCCCTCGGCGGGCCAGGAGGCAGCGAAGGGCTTCACGGCCGATCTGGACCGGTCGGGGAATGTTGCGCCGCAGGTGTTCAGCGAGTTTGCGGATCGACCAGCGGGTGAAGGGCTTGCCCAGTGCGGTCGGGCGGGTGGTGGCCGTCTGGACGACGAAGTCCTCGTCGTCACGATTGAGAAGGCGGGGACGGCCTCCCGCCCACTGTGGGTCCAGGCATGCGAGCCCGATCTCGTTGAACCGGTGGATCACATCACGGACGGTGTCCTCGTTCGCCTGCACCAGGCGCGCGATCACCGGAACCGAACTGCCGCCGGCCGAGGCCAGCAGCATCATCGCTCGGCGAAACCGCACCGAGCTCGTGCTGCCCCGCCGAACGATCTGCTGCAGTTTCTGGCCCTCCTGCTCGGTCAGCCCGCGGACCCTGACCGGTAACGCCATACCCGTCTCCCCATGCCAGTCGACGTCGCCACATCCGACCAGCACAACGAGCAACCCGGCAAACCTTCCCGGTCAGAGCACTAGCAACGCCCTTCGCCGACTCGCCGACGCCCTGACCGCCCGCCCGGGCGAATAAGCGGTCGCCACCGCGATCCCGGCACATCTGCCAGTCCTGCACCGCCGCGCACCGAACTCTCCGACGGCACCCCGAGCGGTACAACCGGGCTCAAGGTGCGACTTCGTAGTTGACAGTCGTGTCCGGGCACGCGTCGGCGAGCTTCGCCAGCGCGGCCCGTTCCTTGTCGTCGGCGTTGAGTCCCCACCGCAGTTTGGTTGCCGTCCAGTCCGCGGCGTACAGGCAGTGGGTAGCTTCGGCCGGCGGCAGCCAGCTGGCAGGGTCCCTGTCGGACTTGCTGCGGTTCGACTTCGCAGTCACCGCCACCAGCGAACGCTCAGACCCAAGGTCGTTGGCGAACGCTTCGCGGCGATCAGCGCTCCAGACGCTGTCGTGTTGCGGGCGCGTGCCGCGAGCGACTCATCCGCGGCCGCGAGGAGGCTGCGTTTGGGCATGGATGGTGTGCTGGGCCAGCTGGGCGAGGACGGTGTGGTGGGCCTCCCAGCCGTCGGGGGTCTTGCCGGGGGGGGCCGGGGCGTGCGGGGTGGGTGGAGGGATGGGCGTCGAGGAGTTCGGCGATGCCTCCGCGGGCCACGACGATGCAGGCGTGTCGGTGTCGTGAGGTTAGAACGCACAGACGGCCGGCTTCCAGGTGGAAGGCGGAGGCGTCGCCGCGGCCGGAGAGGGGGTGCAGGACGATGGTGACACTGCATTCGTGGCCTTGAAGCCGGTTGGCGGTGTCGATGACGATTCCGTGGAGGCGGGGGTAGTGGCGGGCCAGGAGTGCGCGGATGTGGTGGGCCTGGCTGCGGTGGGCGGTTCCGATGGCGATGTCGTCGGGCCGCAGGAGGCGTCCCTCGGGGTATTCCTCGCAGGTGGCGATAGCGCCCCGGATCAGCAGCCGTTCGGCGATGTCGAGGACGGCGTGGAGGGCTTCGTTGTCGAGGTGATAGGTAATGCGCTCCGGTAGTTCGAACAGTGCCCATCCGGTGCGAGCGGCGTTCTCGATGACCTTGTCGGTGGGAGTGTTGTGTATGCCGGTGATGGAAATCTTGAGGGTTCTGTCGGTCTCGTTGCTTCCGGCGTGGAAGGGCATGGAGTAGAAGGCGTCGCTGATCAGGGGGACGGCTGAGGGCGGCAGGCGCCAGGACACGGGCAGTAGGTGGACGGGCAGGTCGGGATTGTTGGCGAGCAGGACGGCGACCGCGCTGTTCATGGGGTCATGGGGCAGATTTGCGAAGCGGTCGGTTTTGACGGTGGAGAAGGGGTCGAGTTGGCCGGGGTCTCCGACGAAGAGGGCCTGGTCGAAGAGGCCGGCGGTCCGCAGGAGCATGTCGGAGCGCATCTGGTAGGCCTCGTCGATGACCGCCCAGGGCCATCGGCGGTCGGTGACCGTGGCCCATTTCATGGCTGTGCCCACGATGACGTCGGCGGTTCGCTCGAGGTCTTCGACGCGGGTGCCGATACGGACGCCGGGATATGCCTGAAGGTCGTTGGGGGCTGTGTGTTCTGTTGCGGTGAGCCGGGCGGTTCGAAGGCGGGGGTGGTGTCGGGCCAGCCGCCGTACAAGATGGTCGACCTGGCTGTTGGTCTGGGCGATGACGACGCAGGGGCCGCCCGTTTGTGTGAGTGCGTCGGCGGCTTGGGCGACGAGGGTGGATTTGCCAGCGCCGGGCGGGGCTTCCACGACAAGTCCGCGGTGGGTGAGTGTGGGCAGGCGTTCCAGGACGGCGCGGGTGGCGTTGTCCGTCTGCTGCTGGGGAGGAAGCCGGCGAGGGGGTGTCACTGATGCTCCTCCTCTTCGTTGGCGTCCGGATGGTCGGGGGGAGGCCCGCCGTGGGTCCAGGGTGTTTGGTCTCGGGCAGGGAATTCCGGCATCCGGTAGCGGTCAGGTGCGATGGTGAACACAAGCAGGGCACCGGACTCGGGCAGGACGGTGTGGTTGGGGCGGGCTACGGTGCCCATGCCTGCGGTGATCTCGAGTTCGACGAGGGTGTCGTCAGCTGACGGAGTGATTTCGCAGATCTTGTAGCGGGCGTTGCGGTGGGTGTGGCAGGCCAGGCGCTGGCCAGGTTCCATGGGAACGGGATCCGTGGTGGAGACCGTGAACCGGGGCCGCCACTGTGTTCGTCCGGTGGGTCCTCGAAGGGTGTGTTCCGGGTCGACCGTGTTGACGGGGCCGCCGAAGGCTTCGCCGGTGGTGCGTAGTTCTGCCCGTACGAAGGGGTCGTCGGCGGCGCGTTCGGCGGCGAAGGTGGTGGCTGCGTTTTCCATGAGGGTCAGGCGGGCGGCGGTGGCGACGGCTTGTTCGCGGGCGGGCTGGGGGCGTCCGTCGTGGCTCAGGTACGTGCATTCCTCAGTGAATACGGAGCGTTCGTGGTCCCAGCGGCGTGCGGTGCTCTTGGCTTCGGGGAGGGCCTGCAGGAGTGCGCAGGCGTGCCACATGAGGTCCCAAGCGGGTTCCATGTAGGTGGTCAGCCGGCGTTCGAGTTCTTGCAGGGTGCGGCTCTGCTCCTGTCCGCGGGTCCTGGCGTATGTGTTGAACAGGGGGGCCAGTTCATCGTTGTCGAAGGCCGCGTCAGTGGCTGGTCCCACAGGTCGGTAGGTGGCAGGGTCTGCTGCCGTATCGGCGGCGTCGCGTCCCGATGCTGCGTGGCGGGGCGGGTCGATCCAGGCAAGCAGTGTGGCGAGGTCCTCGTCCTCCAGGGGGCTTTGACCGGTGATCCAGTGCATGCCGAGAAAGCGGGTCATGGGGATGAGGGCGGCTGCCCCGGGAATGTCGGCACGGTCGGTGAGATAGGTGAGCCAGTGTCCCAGGCGCTGGACGGATGGGGATCCCGGAGTCTGGTCGTCACCGCGGTGGAATCTCAGGCCGTCTCCGAGGAGCTTCAGGTACTCCACGGTCTGAGGGTTGGGAACGAGGATCTGGGGGGCGTCGGTGTACCTCTGGCGTGCGGGCTTCCCGGCGGTAGCGGGCACGTACTCGCTGTGGTGCTGGCAGGTGGCGATGTAGGTGATGACGGCATCTGCCAGGGCGGCAAGCATGGGCGCGGTACTTCCTGAGGGAGGCGCGACCAGGAGTTGCGGGCGGTAGGGGTCGGTGCCCAGCATGACGGCCAGTGGCCGTGCGGCGGGGCCTGTTCGATTCAGCGCCAGCAGCATCAGCGGCCGGTCGCTGAGATGGAGGTGGCGCAGTTGGCTGGCGTATTGGACGTTGCCGGTCGAGGCGGCACGCATCCGCAGGAGTGAGGCCAGAAGGCTCATTCGTCGTCCCTCTGGAGGTCTGAGTGGATGCGTTGTGCGTGGCGCAGCGCCTGGGCGATGGCTTCCTGGTCCCGTGAGGGGTGGAGGTGTCCGTCGGCGAGGGCAAGCGCTGTGCCGATGGTGTCGATTCCCGCCAGGTCGCCGGTCACTGTGGTCCCCAGCGTCTGGGTCCTGCCCTGGTTGCGGGCCTCGGTGCGGCAGTGGGGGGCCAAGTCGCAGTGGTGACGGCAGCCGGGGGTGTAGTAAGGGCTCATGGTGGCGAGTGCGGCGACGAGTTCATCGCGGGGCCGGGCCGGTTTCGTGTCTGGGCCGGGGGCCAGATCGCAGGTGGTGCCCGGGGGGAGGCTGTCCAGCAGTTCGGGCAGGCGCCGGAGTCTGCTGAGGTGGCGGCTGAGGTGTTTGATCTGTTGGGCGGCGTTGTAGAGCGTGGCGGTGGGGTGGCGGGTGAAGTTGCGCGGGTTGACGAGGATGACGGTGTCGGAGACCCGGTCCTTTGGAAGGTTGTTGTCGTTGAGGAGTTCGCGCAGGGCCAGGACGTAGGCGGCGGCCTGGGTCAGTGCTGCGGTGGCTTTGGCGGGGTCGGGCTGTCCGTGAACGACGGGGAAGGATTTGATCTCGATGACGTGGAAGATGCCGTCGCGTTGGAAGGCGATGACGTCGGGCTCGAGGTAGGCCTGGTGGCCGGCGACTGTCAGCCGCAGCACGGGGTGGTCAAGCAGGGTGCGGGGCTTGGTTTTGCGGTGTGCTGCGCTCAGGATGCGCAAGCGGGTGTGCGTGTGGCGCAGTCCCAGGGGGGACTTGTCTTTGTCGCTGCCGACGCTGTTAACGTCCTCGTAGGACACCTCGTCCACGGTCAGTCCCAGGGCTTGGCGGAGCAGCGGTACCAGGGGGGCTCCGGCCTGGTCGGTGACCTGACGTTCGAAGGCGATGCCGTAGTCGAGGGCGAGCTGGGACTTTCTCAGTGGCCGGGGAATGCCCAGATGGGCGACGAGGGCGTCTTTGTCGATGCCGGCCGCATCCAGCAGGGAGCGGCGGTCGCAGCTGGGGTTCGCGGTCAGCGCGGCGAGAGTTCGTGCGTTGTGCGGGAGGGGCGGAGCGGCTCCGCGTAATACGCCCAGGCGGGCGTCGAGCGAACTCACTGTTTTCCTTGAAGGGACATGGCACAAGTCGTGCGGTCATAAGGGCGGGTTCATGCAGTGCGGGACTGGCGGGTGACGTTGCGCAAGGTGTTGCCGAAGTTCTGCTCTACGTCGCCGAGTTGCTTGAGAGCGCGCCGGGCTGCTTCGGCGCGGGTGTCGGCGTCCTCGTCTGCGTGGATCTCCAGTTCGGCTGCCGCGGTCTGGCGCAGCGCGTCCAGGTCGAGGGGGCTGCGGCCTTGGAGGTTGCGGCTGTAGTGCATAAGGAGCTGCTGGAGGTGCTGCGGCAGTTCGGTGTCGCCGGTGAGGTGTTCGGCGGCGTCTGCGAGCCGCAGGGCGGAGGTGAGGAAGTGGACGCGCTGGGTGAGCGGTCCCACGATGCGCTGCTGCAGCGGCCAGGTGCTCAGTGCGAGCAGGGCACGGGCTGGTGAGAGCAGGTCGGATGTCAGGGCGGAGCAGATGTAGTAGGGGCGGGCGTAGGGGGCGGAGCGGAAGGATCGTTCCTCGTCGCGGCGCAGGGTGGTCAGGCGGGCGGTGTTCAGCGGGCCGGAGAAGAATGCCTGGTGGACCTGGCTGAGGAGTCTGGGCGAGGCGGGGACGGTGAGGAGGGTGAGCGCCTGGCGGACCTGGTCGCGTGCGGGACGGCCCTCCCAGCTGTGCTCGGGGGCGGTCGGTGGCTCGGGCTCCGGCTGGGTTTCTTCGGGAGTTTCGTCCGGGCCGCACAGTACGTCCCAGGCCCGCTGGGTCCTTTTCAACTCCGCACGAAGAAGTGCTGCTTGGGCGTGGTCGTGCTGTGTGAGTGCCTGCCGGATCGCCTGTTGGAGTTGCTGCATGCGTTCCTCGAGTGCGACCAGGTGCTCGTGCATCCCCGCATGTTAACAGCTACTCAGGTGGCCTCATTTTGCCCTGTGTTTTTGGTGTACAGTCCCGGGCTCATGAGGCACCGCCGGTGCCTCCAACGCCTCGCTCCGAAAGGGCGCATGAAGGCATGAGCAGAATGCTCCACACTTCCGACTGGCATATCGGCCACACCTTGCACGGGTTTCCACGCAACGAGGACTTCGACGCCGTCTTAGCCGAGATCGTGGCGATCGCCCAGGAATACCGGCCGGACCTGATCGTCCACAGCGGCGACCTGTTCCACACCTCCCGCCCCACGGGCCGGGACATGATCCGCGCTCTGCAGGTCCTGATCAGGCTGGCCACCGTCGCACCGACCGTTGTCGTGGCCGGCAATCACGACTCCCCCACGTATTTCGAGTTCTTCGATCTCTTGACCGGCCCGTCCGTGGGACGGGGCCTGTTCTTCGTCGACCAGGTACGCCCGGCGCACGAAGGAGGTGTTCTGACCTTCGACGCCTGCGGTGGCGAGCAGCGCATCCGCCTGGCCGCCCTGCCGTTCGTGCATCCGAACCGGTTCTGGCAGCGGTCCGCGCCCGACACGTCGTACAGCGACTACGCCGAGGGGATGCGCGAGCTGCAGGCGCAGCTGCTGGAGGCCATGCGCGAGGGGTACGACCCCGACCGGGACATCTTGTTCTTCGCGGCCCACGTGTACATCACGGGCGCCAAGCGCTCCCCGCGCGAACAGGCCATGGACGTGTCTTTCGAGGCCGCTCCCGAGGATCTGCCGAAGGTGTCGTACACCGCCCTTGGGCACATCCACTGTCCCCAGGCCGTGCGGGGTCCCAAGTTCCCCGCCCGCTACTCGGGCAGTCCGCTTGCCATGGACTTCGGCGAAGCCAACGACTCCAAGAGCGTCGTCATCGTGGATGCCGAGCCCGGGCGGCCTGTCCGGGTACAGCCCCGCCCGCTCTCCAGCGGTAGGCGGCTGGCCGTCTTCGAGGGAACCCTCGACAAGCTAAGGGCTGAGGCCGCCCAGTACGACGGGACCTTCCTGAAACTGCTGATCACCGGCGAGGAGCCCGACGGGACCCTCAGCCAGAAGATCGCCGAGATCGTACCGGACGCAATCGTCATTAGACCGGAACTGGCCGGGGAAGCGGCCACCGACGCCATCCTTGGCTGCGATCCCGGCGACGAGCCGGATCTGCCCGACGCGTTCCGCGCCTTCCTGGTGCAAGTGGGACTGAGTGGTGCTGCCGCGGAGTCCATGGTCACGGCGTTCATCCAACTGCTCAGTGAAGTCGATGACGAGACACCGCCGCCGGTCCGGGCTGAGGAACTGCTGCGCGCTGCGCTGGAAGACACCTGGGCGGAGGCATCATGAAGCTCCGGCGGCTCATCTTCACGGGAGTGCGTAGTTACTCCGGCACCTGCACCATCGATTTCACCGGCAAGCTTCTGTTCGCCATCCTCGGCGCAACCGGGGCGGGCAAGTCCACCATCCTTGAGGCGATCATCTTCGCCCTGTACGGAACGTGCTCATGGTCTAACTGATGGTTTCAGAATGAGGTTCGGAGTCGTCTCAAGCAGATGATGCTGCAGGCGAGTTGGAGTAGTCCGAGGTGGAGGTCGGCTCGTATCTCG
>NZ_JBEOVJ010000101.1:0-28050 GCF_040295435.1 Streptomyces sp. NPDC002809 | reverse complement strand
GCGACTGGGTGCCGGTGGCCCGTCAGCGCGGCATCGAGCAGAGTGTCCTGTCGTTCCTGGACGCCGTCCGGGCCGGCAAGCTGCTGAGCGCCCGGTCTCACGTCACCCGGTCAGGCTTTGCCCCTGGTGACGACCCACTTGCCGTTGACCCAGTTGCCGACGGTCTCGTAGCCGGAGCGGAAGGAGCCGAGCCAGTTCAGAGTCAGGCCCGCCTCCGCGGCGGACCTGACGGGGGTGTAGCTGCCGGCCTCGTTTGCCGGGCCCCCGGTGGTGTTCTCGGCGACGTACGGGAAGGGGTAGACGGGGCGGGTGGCCGTGACCTTGCCGGAACCGTCCGTCGACGTGGTCGTCAGACTGGCGGGCGCGTCGCCCTTCGTGACCCAGTCGACGACGGCGGTCAGCGCGTCGAAGTCGCCCGGACCCTGTCCGCCGCCGCAGTGCGCGACGCCCGGGAGGAGGAACAGCCGGGCGAAGCTCGCCGTCGCCGCTGTGCCGCCCGTGGTCTTCTGCACGGCCTTGTAGTACGCCATGGTGCCGACGGCCGGGATGTGCTGGTCACCCAGTCCGTGCCAGAGGATCAGCTTGCCGCCGCCGGCCTTGAACGCCTTGAGGTCCGGGTCGGTGGCGTCGTACATGCCCTCGTTGGGCCGGACGACCTTGTTGTAGTAGGCCTCGGTGAACTCGATGTCCCGGTAGGTCAGTGTGGGCTGCGGGCTGTCGAAGATCTGATAGCGGAGGGTTTCCCTGACGAAGTTGATGTCTCCGCTGACGCCGGTGGCCGTGGCCGGCACTATGACCCCGGCCCAGTTGAGTTCGGAACCGCGCAGTTGGTAACCGGGGTACAGCAGCTTGCCGTGCCTGTCGGTGGGGCCGGAGTAGATCCGGTGGAGTGTGGTGACCTGGTCGGCGGTCAGGCAGAAGGCCGCGGGCGTTGAGGTCTGTCCGGGCCGGCACGTGAGGGTGGCGGGATCCCAGGTGCAGCCGAGGGGGTCCGTGATGATTCCGTCGGTGGCGGAGCAGCCCTTGAGTACCGCCTCGTGCAGCGGTGCGAGGTCGGCGACGGTGAGGGTGGCGGGGCCGCCGTCGAGGAACACGGACTGGGCCGTCCAGGCGTGCGAGAAGGTGTTGAGGGCGGTGAAGTTGTTGGCGGGGGCGCCGGCGACGATCCCGTCGAAGTCGTCCGGGTAGCGCTGCGCCTCGGTCAGGGCCTGGTGGCCGCCCTGCGAGCAGCCGTCGAAGTAGGAGTGGGCGGCGGCCTGCCCGTAGTACTTCTTGATGACCGCCTTGGCCGCCTGCGCGAGCTGGTGGTCGGACTTGTATCCGAAGTCGGCGCGCAGGGTGGGGTCGGTGGAGAACAGGCCGCCGCCCTGGGAGTGCCCCTCGTCGCTTGAGGCGACGGCGAAGGCGCCGGTGGTCAGCGGGACACAGCCGCTGGAGGCGGGGGCACTGCCCGTGTTCACGTTTCCGCAGAGGCCGCCGCAGCCGACCTGGAGGTAGTTGGACTGCCAGCCGCTCAGGGGCAGCCGGAGCTCGAAGTGGATCTGCGGTGCGATCACGCCTTTGACGTAGCAGGCTGCCCAGTTCCCGAGCGTGTTGCTGCCGGCGGCCAGCTCCGTCGCGGAACTGATCTCGAAGGGCACGCCGGGTACGTCGGCCGCCAGGTCGAGTGAGGCGATGCCGGAGCAGGGCAGGGCGGGTGCGGTGCCGGAGGACGCTCCGGTTGTCGCCAGGGCGGCGGCCGAGGCGGGGGCGGCGGCCCGGCCGTCGTCGGTCGTGCTGTCGGCGAGCGCCATGCCCGTTCCGCCGGCGAGGGCGAGAACAGCGGCGAAGGCGGCCAGTACGGCAGCCGTTTTCCGTCGGAACCAGCGTGAGGGTATGGGCATACCCGGACTCCGTTCGATCGCGGCCCGGGCCTCGTGCCCGTCGGCCGGTCCTGTGGATGCGTGTGGGAAGGGTGTCGGGAGGCGCGGACGCACCGTGATGCGTGGGACGCCGCCGGCCGTTCGGCTCCGCAGCGGCGCTACGGCGAGGAACGTAGTCCGGCACGGATCTCGGCGCAAGACTTGCCAACGAGATTGTTGACAATCCTGTTGGCGTAAGTTTACGTTCGACAGGCACTCACTCAGGGAGGGCATTGATGCCGAAGGAAGCGCGTCCCAGTTCCGGGGAGCAGGCCAAGCAGCACGCACTCGGGGAGCTTCGGCAGGCGATTATGCAAGGGGAGATGGCACCGGCCCAGCGGCTGGTGGAGGACGAACTCGCCGAGCAGTTCGGTGTCACCCGGGCCAGCATCCGGGCGGCACTTCTCGAGCTGGCATCCGAGGGGCTCGTGGAGCGGATCCGTAACCGCGGATCACGCGTCCGCGTGGTGACCAAGGAGGAAGCGGTCGCCATCACCGAGTGCCGGATGGTTCTCGAGGGACTCTGCGCCGCCAAGGTGGCCGCCGGGGCCACCGAGGAACAACTGGCGGAGCTGGTGGCGACGGGTGCGGCCATGGCCAAGGCCGTGGCCGACGGTGAGCCGATGACCTACTCCGAGCTCAACCACCGGCTGCACGCACTGATCCGGGAGTTCTCCGGCCAGCAGACGGCCGTCGGGCTCCTGGAGCGACTGAACGGCCAACTCGTGCGCCATCAGTTCCAGTTGGCGCTCCGGCCGGGCCGTCCACAGAAGTCCCTGAGTGAACACCAGGCCGTGATCGACGCGATCACGGCCAGGGACCCGCAGGCGGCGGAAGCAGCCGTCCGCGCCCACCTCGGCAGCGTGATCGACGCCTTGCGCGACGACTGACGCGACTCGGGGCGGGAGCACACCTGTCACCAAGGAGAGTTCGCAATGACGCACGGCAAGGTGCCCGCCACCCCACGATCGACGCTGGTGATCACCGCGCACGCCGGGGACTTCGTCTGGCGGGCGGGCGGCGCCATAGCCCTCGCCGCCTCCCGCGGGGAGCAGGTCACCATCGCGTGCCTGACCTTCGGCGAACGGGGCGAGTCGGCGAAGGCGTGGCGCGAGGGCAAGCAGCTGGCGGAGATCAAGGCGATCCGCCGCGAGGAGGCCGAACGCGCCGCGGCGACGCTCGGCGCCCGGATCGTCTTCTTCGACGCCGGTGACTACCCGCTGCCGGTGACACCCGAACTCACCGACCGGCTGGTCACCGTCTACCGCGAGGCGCAGCCCGACGTGGTCCTCACCCACCCCCTCACCGACCCGTACAACGGGGACCACCCGGCGGCCGCCCGCATGGCCCTGGACGCGCGCGTCCTGGCCCAGGCGATCGGCTACCCGGCCGAGGGCGAGATCATCGGGGCTCCCCCGGTGTTCTTCTTCGAACCGCACCAGCCGGAGATGTGCGGGTTCACGCCCGAGGTGCTCCTGGACATCACCGAGGTCTGGGAGACGAAGCGCAAGGCCATGGAGTGCCTGTCGGCCCAGCAGCACCTGTGGGAGTACTACACGGACCTCGGCAAGCGGCGCGGCGTACAGCTCAAGCGCAACGCGGGCCCCAACCTCGGCCTTCCGCACACCACTTGGGCCGAGGCGTACATGCGCCCCTACCCGCAGGTCACCGGGGAGCTGGCATGAGCGGCGTCATCGTCACCCGTCCCCCGAAGGCGTCGGCCGAGGACGTGGCGGCGCTGTCCGGTTACGGCGTCGCGACCGTGCACGAGGCGCTCGGCCGCACCGGCCTCCTCGGCCCCCACCTGCGCCCGATCCAGCAGGACGTGCGCGTGGCGGGCACCGCGGTCACGGTGCTCAGCTGGCCCGGCGACAACCTCATGATCCATGCGGCCGTCGAGCAGTGCGGCGAGGGCGACCTTCTCGTCGTCACCACCACTTCGCCGTCCGCCGACGGCATGTTCGGCGAGCTGTTCGCCACCGCGCTGCGGTACCGGGGCGTGCGCGGCCTGGTCACCAACGCCGGGGTGCGCGACACATCCGAGTTGCGCGAGATGGGCTTCCCCGTCTGGTCGGCCGCGGTCTCCGCCCAGGGCACGGTCAAGGCGACCGGTGGATCGGTCAATGTGCCGGTCGCGATCGGCGGCCACATCATCCGTCCCGGTGATGTGATTCTCGCCGACGACGACGGCGTGATGTGCGTTCCGCGCGAACGGGCTGCGGAGGCAGCCGAGTTGTCAAAGGCTCGCACGGCGAAGGAGGAGGCGTCACGCGCGGCGTTCGCCGAGGGGCAACTGGGGCTGGACCGGTACGGGCTGCGCGAGACACTCGTACGCCTCGGCGTTCGGTACCAGCAGTACGACGCATACGTCGCGGAGACGCCCGGGCCGGGGCGGTGACCGCGCCCGCCGGGGTGCGCTGCATGCTCCTGCGCGGCGGCACCTCCAAGGGCGGCTACTTCCTGACGGAGGACCTGCCCGCCGAACCGGCTCTGCGTGACGATCTGCTGCTGCGGATCATGGGCAGTCCCGACGCACGCCAGATCGACGGCCTGGGCGGGGCGCATCCCCTCACCAGCAAGGTGGCAGTGGTTGGCCCGTCGGCCCGCCCCGACACCGACGTCGACTATCTCTTCCTCCAGGTCGGCGTCGGCACAGCAGATGTGTCGAGTCGTCAGAACTGCGGAAATCTCCTGGCGGGAGTCGGCCCCTTCGCCGTCGAACGCGGCCTCGTCGCCCCCGGCCGGGCCGTGACCTCGGTGCGGATCCGCATGCTCAACACGGGGGATCTCGCCACCGCGACCTTCCCCACTCCTGACGGGCGCGTCTCGTACGAGGGCGCCGCCGAGATCTCCGGGGTGCCGGGGACCGCCGCACCGGTGGTGATCGGCTTCCCGCCGGGCAGCAGTCCGCTGCTGCCCACGGGCAGCGTCCGCGACACCCTCGCCGGCACGTCGGTGACCTGTGTGGACAACGGCATGCCGACGGTCCTGATCGCCGCTTCGGCTCTGCGGATGACCGGTTACGAGGATCCGCGGGCACTGGAGGCGGACTCGGGCCTGGCCCGGCGGATCCGAGAAATCCGCCTTGCGGCAGGGCCGTTGATGGGGCTCGGGGACGTCGCGAACGCCACCGTGCCCAAGGTGAGCCTGCTGGCGCCGCCGAGGCACGGCGGCGCGGTGTCGACGCGCACGTTCATCCCGGTGCGCTGCCACACGTCCATCGGCGTGCTGGGCGCCGCGAGCGTGGCCGCCGGGCTGCGTATCGCCGGCGGCGTCGGTGAGGACGTGGCGCGGCTGCCCGCCCACGGGGACCGGCTGCGCATAGAGCACCCCACGGGGTTCCTCGACATCGAGTCGGCCGTCGAGCGGGGTACGGACGGCTCCCTTCCGATGGCCGGCCGCACCGCTGTCGTACGTACCGCCCGAAAGATCTTCGACGGCACGGTCTTCCCGCGCCCCGCCTGACCCTCTCCCGGATCAACTCCCCCGCACCTCCGCACTTCTAGGAGTCGCAGATGACCCCGCCTCTCGGAGACATCGCCCACCTCGGCCATGTCGAACTGCTCACCCCCGACCTGGACGCCAGCGTCCGCTTCTTCACCGACTTCCTCGGCCTGACCGAGAACGGCCGCTCCGGCGACTCCGTGTACTTGCGGACCTGGGACGACTACGAGCATCACAGCCTCACGCTCACCGCCCACTCCACCCCCGGAATCCGGCGCACCGCCCTGCGCACCTCCAGCGAGGACGCGCTCCGCCGCCGGGTCGAGGCCATCGAGGCGGCAGGCCGACCGGGCCGCTGGGCCGAGGACGAACCGGGCATCGGCCGGCTGTACGTCACCACCGACCCCGATGGCCACGAGCTGGCCCTGTACTGGGAGAGCGAGTGGTACGAGGCACCGGAGGAACTGCGGCCGGGCCTCAAGAACCAGCCGCAGGCCAAACCGGGCCGCGGCGTGGGCGTTCGCCGACTTGACCATGTCAACTTCCTGGGCGCGGACGTGGCGGTCAACGGCGACTTCCACCGTGAGGTCCTCGGCGCCCGCCCCACCGAGCAGATCCGCCTCGACAGCGGAAAGATCGCGGCCCAGTGGCTGACGTTCACCAACAAGTCCTACGACATCGTCTACACCGAGGACTGGACGGGGTCGAGCGGCCGGCTCCACCACATCGCGTTCGCCGCGGACACTCGCGAGGACATCCTGCGCGGCGCCGATCTCGCCCTGGACACAGGTGTGTTCATCGAGACGGGCCCACACAAGCACGCCATCCAGCAAACGTTCTTCCTGTACGTCTACGAGCCGGGCGGCAACCGCATCGAACTCTGCAACCCGCTCACCCGCCTGGTGCTGGCACCTGACTGGCCCCTGATCACCTGGACCGAGGCCGAGCGCGCCAAGGGACAGGCCTGGGGTCTGCGCACCATCGAGTCGTTCCACACCCACGGAACGCCGCCCGTCGCCTGACGTTCGGCACCACCATTCGGCCCCGGTCCGGCAGCACACCAGACCGGGGCCAAATCGTTTCTAAGATTGTCAACAAAAGCGTTGACACGCTCTTCGGGTGTTTCTACCGTCAAGGCCATCACTGCGAGCGCGCATCTCGCCTCGCGTCGGGTCGGCGGCTCGAGCCGCGCCGACCGCCCCTTCTTCCCAACCTCCAGGGACTCTCCTCCCGGACGAGAGGAAACAACGATGTCCTCCTCGCTCGCCCCGGCCGCCCGCGGCAGCAGAATGGCCATGCTGGTCATCGCTCTGTGCTGGCTGGTCGTTCTCTTCGACGGCCTCGACATGTTCATCTACGGCTCGGTGCTGCCCCACATGCTGGAGCAGCACGCCCTGGGTCTCGAACCGTCCATGGCCGGCGACCTCGGCAGCTACGCCACGTTCGGGATGCTGGTCGGCGCCCTCTCCTCGGGCACGCTCACCGACCTCATCGGGCGCAAGAAGATGATCATGTCCTGCACCGCGCTGTTCTCGCTGGCCTCGGCCCTCTGCGCGGCAGCCCCCTCGGTCACCGTGTTCGGCCTCGGCCGGACGCTGGCGGGACTCGGACTCGGCGGCCTGCTGCCGACCGCGATCACGATGGTCTCGGACTACGCCCCGCGCGCCCGCGGCGCCTTCGTCATCGGCGCGCTGATGACCGCCCACCACGCCGGCGGCATCCTCTCCGCGTACGTCGCGCTGTGGATCGTGGAGCCCCTCGGCTGGCGTGCGGCCTTCTGGGTCTGCGTGGCCCCGCTGGTCATAGCGGTACCGCTGGTCGCCCGGTACATGCCGGAGTCGCTGAGCTTCCTGGTCGCCAAGGGACGTACCACCGAGGCGCATGAACTCGCGGCGCGCTACGACGTCGAGACACCTGCGGCCAAGGACCCCAGGGCCGTCGGCGACCGCTGGTACGCCCTCGCCCAGCTGTTCCGGGGCAGGGAGTGGATCCAGACCCTGATGTTCTGGCTGGCCTCCTTCGGCGGCCTGCTGCTCGTCTACGGCGTCGCCACCTGGCTGCCCACCATGATGCGGAGCGAGGGCTACGAACTCGGTTCCTCACTGAACTTCGTCGTCGTCTTCAACCTCGGCGGCATCGTGGGGATGCTCGTCGCCGGCCGCTGCGCCGACCGCTTCGGCGCGGCTCGCATCTCCGCGATCTGGTTCATGCTGACCGCCGTCGGCGTCTATCTGCTGAGCGTCCACATGCCGCTCGGGCTGACCTTCGCGGTGGTCTTCGTCACCGGCCTGTTCCTCAACAGCGCCCAGACGATGATCTATGCGACGGTGGCCGGTTACTCCACCTCCGCGAACCGGGCCACGGCTGTGGGCTGGACCTCCGGAATGGGCCGCTTCGGCGCCGTGTTCGGCCCCTGGCTGGGCGGCCAGCTGCTCGCCAACGGAGCCGCGGACTGGGGCTTCACCGCCTTCGCCCTGTCCGCCGTGTTCTCCACGGTCTTCATCACTCTGGCCGGTCTGCGCATGTCCCGGCGGAACCCGGAGCAGCCCGCGGCACGTCCGGTGACGGCCACGGCCTGACCGGTGCGGCCGCAGCGGGGCCCGGTGGGCCGATGAGGCACGAGGACACGCCTCATCGGGCCACCAGGCTCACCGCATCCATGGCCCGATGAGGCACGAGGACACGCCTCATCGGGCCACCGGGCTCACCGCATCCATGGCCTGCGGTCAGATCAGTCGCCTCGATCGGACGGATGCCACCGAGTACCGATCCGGCGTCGGCGAACGGGCCGTCCGCGATCGGTGTCCGGCGCCGGCGGCCACGCGCACGCCCATCGCCGTCTCGACGGGCTGCGACCGCACCGCCGCGACGCACCGCGTGTCATCGGCCGGCGTCAGGCACTCGGCATACGCCGCCTCGCGTTCCACGTCCGACAGCACTTCCTCCCCGTCGGGCGCGGCGTGCATCAGCAGGGCGTACCGCATCCCGTCCTCCGAATTGACCGGGCCCTGGCTCACACACCGAACGAGCAGCAGCGTAAGGGACACGGCACGTGCATGCGCGCGGATCCATCCGACGTCGATCGAATGCTCGCTAATGCTCGAAACTCGGCGACGATGAACATCTCTTGACATGTCACCGTCGTTCCGGCGAGAGTCGACCCCGCCAGTGATGCCGGTCTCGCAACGAGGAGCGTTGTCGCATGCCTGAAATCCCTGAAGTCTCACGCCGTTTGGTCCTGGGAGGAACGCTGGCCACGGGGGCGCTCGCCGTCGGGCTCGGATCGGCCGCACCTGTTTCGGCGGCTCCCGGATCGGCCGCACCGTCCGCGCTCGTCCAAGCCGGGGCGCCCCGTCGGGCAGCGGGCCAGAAGTCCATGATCAACGTCCCCTTCGAGCCCCACGCGACGGTTCGCGTCGGTGTCATCGGGCTCGGCAACCGGGGATCCGGGATGACCACGGGCTGGTCGGTCATCCCCGGCTGCGTCGTGGCCGCGGTCTGCGACATCCGTGCCGACCGCGCCAAGCGCACCGCCGACGCGCTGGTGACGGCCGGAAAGCCTCGTCCTGCCGAGTTCGGCGGCTCCGCCGACAGTTACGCCGAGATGCTCAAGCGCGACGACATCGATCTCGTCTACATAGCGACGCCCTGGGAGTTCCACTACGAACAGGGCAAGGCCGCGCTCCTGTCCGGCAAGCACGTGATCGTCGAGCTCCCCATCGCGACCGAGCTCGACGAGCTGTGGGACCTGGTGGACACCTCGGAGCGCACCCGCAAGAACCTGATGCTGTCCGAGAACTGCAGCTACGGCCGCAATGAACTGGCCATGCTCAAGATGGGCCACGAGGGCCTGTTCGGTGAGCTCACCAACGGTCATGGCGGCTACCTCCACGACCTGCGCTCCCTGCTGTTCTCCGACACGTACTACACCGATTCCTGGCGCCGTCTGTGGCACACCCGCTCCACCGCGTCCTTCTACGCGATGCACGGTCTGGCTCCCATCGCCGCCGCCATGGACATCAACCGCGGTGACCGGATGACGACGCTGACGGCCACCGCGACGGCGCCGAAGGGGCTCGCCGACTACCGCGAGCGCTTCATGCCGAAGTCCCACCCGTCGTGGAACGAGACGTACATCAACGGCGACCTGGTCACCTGCCAGATCCGGACGGCGAACGGCCGGACGATCCGGGCCGAGCACGCGGTGAGCGCGCCCCGCCCGTACAGCCGCATCAACTCGCTCGTCGGCAGTCGCGGCATCTTCGAGGACTACGCGGGCACCTCGACCACGGACGCACGTGTCTACTTCGAGCCGGACCACAGCGGCGACGCCTGGCGCGACTTCGACACGTACCGCAAGGAGTTCGACCACTGGCTGTGGAAGGAGCTCGGCGACGAGGCCGAGAACGGCGGTCACGGCGGCATGGACTACGTCCTGCAGTGGCGCACGGTCCAGCTGATGCGGGCCGGTCTGGTCCCCGACATCGACGTGTACGACTCCGCCTCGTGGTGCGCGCCGGTTCCGCTGAGCGTCATGTCCCTCGCCGCCAAGGGGCGCCCGGTGGAGATCCCGGACTTCACCCGTGGCTCCTGGGTCAACCTGCGCATGGGGCTCGACTCGCGCACCACCGAGATGCCCCCCGTCGTCTGACGACCTCCCCCGACAAGGAGCACGCCATGAGAACGGCCCGACTGATCAATCCGCTCAGAGCCGCCGCGGTGGCCGCAGCGGTCCTGCTCGTTCCCGTACCGGCGGCCACGGCCGCGCCCGCGCCACCGGCGGCCGCCGCCGAGGCGCAGACCGAGGTGACCGTCTCCCCCGTGGACCTCGACGGACCTGTCATCTCGACGGTGGAGGTCACCGTCAAGAACACCGCACCGCAGCGCCTGCGTTCGCTCAAGGTGTCTTTCGCCGGACCCGTCGGATGGGCGGTCCAGCCGTCCGTGCAGAGCGTGTCCGGGTCCTTCGCGACGGGCGCCTCGGCCTCCGCGACCTTCCGGATCCAGGTCCCGGAGAAGCGGTCCGGGTTCGTGATCCGTACGTTCACGGCCACGGCGACGTACCAGGGCGGCGACGGCCTCGGAACGGCCACCGGCACCCGGACCGACCGCTCCGGATCACCGCAGGCGAACCTGGCGGCGACGTACAACGGAGTGGCGATCACCGACGAGTCGGCCACGACAGCCGGCAACTACGACGGCGAGGGCAACAGCTTCTCGGCGCAGAAGCTCGCGGCGGTCGGTCTGACGCCCGGAGCGAAGGTCGAGGCGCTGGGCGCCACCCTGACGTGGCCGGACGTGCCCGCCGGTACGAAGGACAACGTGGCCAGTGCCGGGCAGGCCGTCACCCTGACCGGCCAGGGCTCCAAGCTGGTGTTCCTCGGCTCCGGCGTCGGCAGCGGTGCCACGGGCAAGGCCACCGTCTTCTACACCGACGGCACCACCGGCACGGGGACGTTCGGCTTCCCCAACTGGTCGTTCGACCCGGTCGACGCCCACGGCGCGACCCTGGTCAAGTCGACGGACGGCCGCAACCGGCCCGACGGCTACGGCAACGAGACGGTGAAGTACCGCGTGTTCGCCCATTCGATCGCGCTGGACCCGTCCAGGACGGTCGACTTCGTGGTCCTGCCCGCGAACGGGAACGTCCACCTCTTCGACATGGCGATCGCCTCCTGACCGTCCGCAACCGGCCGGGGCCCGGGCGGCGCGCAGTTCGCGCCCCCGGGCCCCGGTGGCCGGTCAGCCGTTGGCGAGGAGCTGGAGCGTGTCGATGACACGGTTGGAGAAGCCCCACTCGTTGTCGTACCAGGCGACGACCTTGACGTGCCGGCCCTCGACGCGGGTGAGCTCCGAGTCGAAGATCGACGAGGCGGGGTTGCCCGTGATGTCGGACGAGACGAGTGCGTCCTCGGAGTACTCCAGGACCCCGGCGAGCGGCCCGTCCGCAGCGGCACGGTAGGCGGCCAGTACGTCCTCGCGCGACACGTCGCGGGCCACGGTCGTGTTGAGTTCCACGATCGAACCGACCGGGACGGGGACACGGATCGAGTCGCCCGACAGCTTGCCTGCGAGGTTCGGCAGCACCAGGCCGATGGCCTTGGCCGCACCTGTCGTGGTCGGCACGATGTTCACGGCGGCGGCGCGGGCGCGGCGTGCGTCGCGGTGCGGGCCGTCCTGCAGGTTCTGCTCCTGCGTGTAGGCGTGCACCGTCGTCATGAAACCGTGCTCGATACCGGCGAGTTCGTCCAGCACCGAGGCCAGCGGTGCGAGGGCGTTGGTCGTGCACGAGGCGTTCGAGACGATCGTGTGCAGGGCCGGGTCGTACGCGTCGGTGTTGACCCCGTACGCGAGCGTGACATCGGCGCCGTCCGACGGCGCGCTGACCAGAACCTTCTTCGCACCGGCGTCGATGTGGGCGCGGGCGGCCTTGGCCGACGTGAAGCGTCCGGTGGCCTCCAGCACGATGTCGACACCGAGAGCGGCCCACGGCAGCTGCGCGGGATCGCGCTCGGCGACCACCGTGATGCGGCGGCCGTCGACGACGAGAACGTCTCCGTCGAGGGTCACCGGGCGCCCCAGCCTGCCGGACGTCGAGTCGTAGGCGAGCAGCCGCGCCAGGGCGGCGGGCTCGGTCAGGTCGTTGACGGCGACGACTTCGAGGTCGCTGTCGCGCTCCAGCAGCGCGCGCAGCACATTGCGTCCGATGCGGCCGAACCCGTTGATGGCGATGCGAGTCATGAGGTGTCCCTTCGTGCCTTCGTTTCGCTACCAAGGTTCGCTCGCGGCACCCCTGTCACGGCAGCGGCGTGAGCGCCACGGTTCGAAAGGATCGTGCCACCGGGCCCGGGCTACTCGCTGCTGGCGAAGGTGCGCCGGTACTCGCTCGGTGTGGTGCCGAGGATGCGCTGGAAGTGGAGCCGCAGATTGGTCCCGGTGCCGAGTCCGGTCTCGGCGGCGATCTGCTCGATGCTCCGCTCCGAGCGCTCCAGCAGCTCACGGGCCATATCGATGCGGGCCCGCATGACCCACTGCATCGGGGTGTAGCCGGTGTCCTCGACGAAGCGCCGCGAGAGCGTGCGCGGCGAGACCGCCGCATGCCGGGCGAGTGCGTCGAGGGTGAGCGGCTCGCCCAGGCGGTGCAGCGCCCACTCGCGGGTGGCTGCGAAGCGTTCGCCCAGCGGTTCGGGCACGCTGCGCGGGACGTACTGCGCCTGGCCGCCGCTCCGGTAGGGCGCCGCCACCAGCCGCCGGGCCGCGTGGTTGGACGCGGCCACGCCCAGGTCGCCGCGCAGGATGTGCAGGCACAGGTCGATCCCGGAGGCGGCGCCTGCCGAGGTCAGGACGCTGCCCTCGTCGACGAACAGCACGTTCTCGTCGACGCGGACGAGGGGGTGCTTCGCCGCGAGCGCCCGCGCGTAGTGCCAGTGCGTCGTCGCCCGCCTGCCGTCGAGCAGGCCCGTCGCGGCGAGCGCGAAGGCCCCCGTCGAGATGGCGGCGAGCCGGGCGCCCCGGGCGTGGGCGGCCACGAGTGCGTCGACGACGGTCTGCGGCGGGTCGTCGCGGTCCGGGAAACGGTAGCCGGGGATGAAGACGATGTCGGCCCACTCCAGCGCGTCGAGACCGTCGGCGACGTGGTAGGACAGCCCGTCACCACCGGTCACGAGTCCGGGCGCCGCACCGCACACCCGTACCTCGTACGGCATGCTCGCGCGCGTGGTGAACACCTGCGCGGGGATCCCGACATCGAGCGGTTTCGCGCCCTCCAGGACGAGGACGGCGGTGCGGTGAAGACGGGAGGCTGACACGGAACACAGCGTACGAGGAGCCCGGCCGCGCCGGTGAACGGGCCGGGGCCCGTCGGCGCGGCCGGGTTCCTCGTCCGTACTCAGCACTCAGCCCGCGAACCGGGCCATCCACGCCTCGACGTCGTCGGCCGAGCGCGGCAGGCCCGCCGACAGGTTCTCGTGGCCGTCCTCGGTCACGAGCAGGTCGTCCTCGATCCGGACGCCGATGCCCCGCCACTCCTCGGGGACGGTGAGGTCGTCGGGCTGGAAGTACAGGCCGGGCTCGACCGTGAGCACCATGCCAGGCTCCAGGACGCCGCCGACGTACTCCTCGTGCCTGGCCTGCGCGCAGTCGTGGACGTCCAGACCGAGCATGTGGCCGGTGCCCGCCATGGTGAAGCGGCGCTGGAGACCGAGCTCGTACGCGCGCTCCGCCGGGCCCTCGATGAAGCCCCACTCGACCAGCCGGACCGCGAGGTGGCGCTGGGCCGCCTCGTGGAAGTCGCGGTACGCGGCGCCCGGCTTGACGGCGGCGTTGCCGGCTTCCTGGGCCTCGTACACCGCGTCGTAGACCTTGCGCTGCACGGGAGTGAACGTTCCGCTGATCGGCAGGGTGCGTGTGACGTCGGCGGTGTAGAGGGTGTGCGTCTCCACGCCGGCGTCGAACAGGAGCAGCTCGCCCGGGCGCACGGGGCCGTCGTTGTCCGTCCAGTGCATGATCGTGGCGTGATCGCCCGCGGCGCAGATGGTGCCGTAGCCCACGGAGTTGCCCTCCAGGCGTGCGCGCCGCAGGAACGTGCCCTCGATCCACCGCTCGGACGACGCGACCGCCCCGGAGAGCTCGCCGACCGCGTCGGTGAACCCACGCACGGTGGAGTCCACCGCCTTGCGGAGCTCGCCGATCTCCCAGTCGTCCTTGACGAGGCGGAGGTCGCTGAGCGCCTCTTCGAGGTCGGCGTCGCGCTCCTCGTCGGTGCTGACTGCGGCCTCCAGGGCCGGGTCGACACCGCGCACGATCCGGGTCGGCACGCCGGAGACGGCCGCCAGGTCACCGGCCGCGGTACGGACGTCGCGGCAGGGCAGGCCGAGCACGCGTTCCGACTCGGCGAGGGAGCGGCGCCGGCCCATCCAGAGCTCCGCCGTGGGACCGGTCCAGAACTCGTCGTTGTCCCTGCTGTCCCGGGGCAGCTGGAAGCAGTAGGCGTCGTGGCCGCCGTCCGCGCGGGGTTCCAGGACGAGCGCACCGTCCCGGGAACGGTCTCCCGTCATGTGGACGTATGCCGAGTGCGGGCGGAAGGGGTAGGTGTCGTCGTTCGACCGGACCTTGAGGTTGCCGGAGGGGATCACGAGGCGTTCGCCGGGAAAGCGCGCGGAGAGCGCGTCGCGGCGCAGGGCCGCGTGCGGGGCCTGCTCGTCGGGCAGCAGGTCGTGCTGCTCGGTGTCGGCCCACCCGGTCCGCATCAGCGCGGACAGTTCCTCGGAGATCCCTGAGTAGAGACCGTTCTTTCGGCCTTTCGCCACGTCATTCTCCTTCTTCGGGACGTCCTCGACCGCGAGGGCCGCAGGAAGTTCTCCGGACCGTGCCCTCGCCGCCGCCGGTCGCCGGCGGCTCATGGACGGTATCCCGGGCCGCAGCCCGATGGCGCCCGCTGCCGCCACTGGCACAGATCGGCCATCCGACCGGCCTGAGCAGCGGATAATGCTCGTATGACGAACGCGAAACTCGGGGAGGCCCTGCGGCTTCTGGGCATCGACCGGGCGGCGAGCCAGGTCTACCTGGCGCTGCTGGAGCTGGCCCCGGCCCCGCTGAGTGCCATCGGATCCGCCGCCGGTCTGGACCGCACGGAACTCACCGCGGCGTACACGGCGCTGGTCGACGCCGGACTGGCCAGTGCCGCCCAGGAGGGCGAGGACGTGGTGGCCCCGGTTCCGCCCACCGCGGGGCTGGAGATCCTGGCCCGGCACCGGGCGGCCGAGGTCGAGGAGTCGCGGATCGCCGTCGGGGGCGCGTTCGAGTCGTTCCGGCGGCAGCGGCTCGCCGCGTACAACGACCATCTCGTCGAGGTCGTGACCGGCGAGGCCGTCGGCACCCGGATCCGGCAGGCCTGGGCGAGTGCCCGGGACCAGATCCGGCAGTTCGAGTCTCCCCCGTACTTCCCGCTGCCCGGGGCTACGGACGACGCGCTGGCCACGCTCGCCCGCGGGGTGACGCAGCGTGTCGTGTACTCGCGGGAGTCGCTGGAGCATCCGGGCCATCTGCGGAACGTCATCGAGCCGTGCGTCAAGGCCGGTGAACAGGCCAGGGTGCTGCCCTCGGTGCCGGTCAAACTCGTGATCATCGACGATGCCTACGCGCTCGTGTCGTTGTCGATCAAGGAGGCCGACGTACACAACACGATGCTGGTCGTGCAGCCGTGCGGGCTGCTCTCGGCGCTCGTGGCGCTGTTCGAGCAGTCCTGGCAGAACGCCCTGCCGTTCCACGGCCACGCCACCAGGCCGGGTGGGCTGCCACCCGGCGACCGCCGCCTCCTGTGGCTCCTCGCGGGTGGCGCGAGCGACGACGTGATCGCCCGCGAGATGGGCATCAGCCGGCGCACGCTGTTTCGCCGTCTGTCGATCCTGATGGCCCGGCTCGGTGCCGCGAACCGCTTTCAGATGGCTCTGCAGGCGCAGCGTTCGGGCTGGCTGTGAGCGGCAGCGGCCGGAGCCCGTCTCGGACCCCGGCCGCTGCCCTTCCCGTTCATGCCAGGCCGGCCTGCGGCTGGGCAGGGGCGTCGAGGAAGCCGCCCGACTGGTGCTGCCACAGCTTCGCGTAGGCGCCGTCCGATGCGAGCAGTTCGTGGTGCGTGCCCTGCTCGATGATCCGGCCGCGGTCCAGGACCACGAGACGGTCCATGGTGGCGACCGTGCTCAGCCGGTGCGCCACCACGAGTGCCGTCCGCCCGTCCATGAGCCGCCACAGCGCCTCCTGGACGAGGATCTCGCTCTCCGAGTCCAGGGCACTGGTCGCCTCGTCGAGCAGCAGGATCGGCGCGTCGCGCAGGATCGCCCGGGCGAGGGCGACCCGCTGGCGCTGTCCGCCGGACAGCTTCACGCCGCGCTCCCCCACCATGGTGTCGAAGCCCTCGGGCAGGGCGTCGGCGAACTCCGTGACGTGGGCGGCCTTGGCCGCGCGGCGGATCTCGGCGTCGGTGGCGTCGGGCCGGGCGAAGGCGATGTTGTCCCTCAGGGTGCGGTGGAACATCGCCGGGTCCTGCGGCACGTAGGCGATCATGCTGCGCACGTCGGCCTGGCGCAGTCTGCTGATGTCCTGACCTCCGATCAGGATCCGGCCGCCGTCGATGTCCGTCATCCGCAACAGCAGTCGGCTGAGCGTGGTCTTGCCGCCGCCGGACCGGCCGACCAGGCCGATCTTCGCACCGCTGTGCACGGAGAGGTCGAGGGACTCGAAGAGCGGCTGCGCTCCCGCGTGGGCGAACGTCACCTGCTCGAAGCGGACGTCGGCGGCGCGGGACAGCAGTGGTTCCGGCGACACCGGGTCGCGCAGGGCGGGCGGCGTCAGGAGCAGTTCGGTGAACTGGGCCGCCTCCGTCATCGAGCTTTCCAGCCGGCGGTAGATCTGGTTGAACTCGAACATGATCCGGGTCGCGTTGGTGTAGTACATGAAGGCGACGACGACCGCCTCAACGCCGTTCCCGCCTCCGCCGAGAGTGACGGCGAGCAGCAGGCCCAGTGCGTTGGTCAGCACGGACAGCGGTGCGACCAGCGTGTCGATGCGGAGGTTGCCGTAGTCCCAGGAGCGCAGCGTGAGCCGCCGCGACTCCGCGACGCGGGAGCGGTGCTCGGCGGCCTCGCGCTTCTCTGCCGCGAACGCCCGGACCGTGTCCATGTTCATCAGGCTGTCGGCCACATGGCCGGACACCCGGGCGATCGCCTCCTCACGCTCTCCGACGAGGGCCTGACGGCGGCGGATGAGTGGGGCCACGCACAGCGCCGTCACCGCGATCATCGTCAAGAGGCCGATGACGAGCAGGGGTTCGTAACGCCACAGCACGACCGACCCGAAGATCAGCGGTACGAAGCTGCCCACGACGGAGAACGTCAGCGTGTCGACGAACTCCTCGAAACGGGAGGCGAAGCTCAGGACCCGCTTGGTGAGCGACCCGGCGAAGTTGTCGTGGAAGAACGAGGCGTCCTTGGCGTACAGCTCGTCCATGCCCTGCACATAGAGGTGTTCGATACCGAGTGCGTCGAGGCGGTTCAGGAAGTGCAGGCCGATTCGCCAGAACGTCTCCGCGAGGAGAAGCACGCCGGCGAAGCCGAGGACGTAGGGGAGCATCGATCCGACCGAGGTGTCGGTGTCACCGGCGATGCGGCCGACGAGCTTCGCGACGACGAGCGGCGCGACGTAGTTGATGCCGATGTTGCCCAGTGCCGGCAGGAGCATCGCGGGTAGCGTCACCCGTTTTCGGCGGGTCAACTCCCGTGCGTAGTAACGAAGTGCGAGGAGCACGGAGCCCCTGCCCGGCGCTTCGTGCGATTCAGGCGATCCCATATCAACCCTGTGTGGTCGTGCGGAAGTCCGCCACGTCCTGTTGCGGAAGGAGGCGCTTGCCCCTCCGGCCGCGCGGAGCTTCGGTTTCGAGTGGAGTGCCCTCGCCGAGGCGGTCCTGCGGCACACGGCGCGCGGCGGTGTGCCGGGGTGAGTACGGGAAGGGGTCGGGCGAGGGGTTCCAGTGTCCCGCCCCTGCGCCCGCCGAGTCCAAGCGTTTTTCCGGCCGTCTCCGGGCCCGGAGACGGCCGACCGGTCACCCTCCCGTCCGCGCCGCGGCGCGCCGCCGCCGTTGCTCGGCCACGTCCGCCACCGGTGAGGCGAGCAGCAGGGTGCGGGTGTAGCTGTGGTTCGGCTCCGAGGTGACCGTCGCCGCGTCACCCGTCTCGACGATCTCGCCCCGGTGGATCACCGCCACCCGGTGGCTCATGAAGCGGACCACGGAAAGGTCGTGGGAGACGAACAGGTACGAGACGCCCGTCTCCTCCTGGATCTCCAGGAGGAGGTCGAGCACCGTGCGCTGGGTGGTGAGGTCCAGTGCGGAGACGGGTTCGTCGCAGATGACGAGGCGGGGCCGCAGGGCCAGGGCGCGGGCGATGGCGACGCGTTGGCGCTGGCCGCCGGAGAACTCCCTGGGCAGGCGGCCGGCGGCGTCGGCGTCGGCGTCGGCGTCGGCGTCGGCGGGCAGGATCGTCCGGGAGTTCGGCAAGAGCCCGGTCGCCTGGCAGGAGTCCTCACGCGCCGGCATCGAACCTCGGGACATCGTCCAGCACTGGGTGGACGTCCCCATGATGGACCTTCCCGACACCGAGGAGGAGCTCGCCGCCCGGCCCGAACTCGTCGCTACGGGGCAGACCCTGGACCTCATCAAGGCGATCAAGAAGTTCTTCGCTCCCACGGACCACGACGTCGAGCGGGTCGTCGAGGGGGGTGGCAGGATTCTGCGGTCGCCCCAGTCCCATCTCTATCTGGACCGCCCGTACGCGGCCGGGTTCGCGCCGCCCGAGCAGGCCGAGGCCGCCGAACGCCTCGGTTTCGCCAACTACCGGCCCGGGGGCGTCGAGCACGCCGCGTCGTGGGACCCGGCCGCGCACGCGATCCCGGACTCCTGCGTCGCGGGAGTCGAAGCGACCGTGTTCGCCGAGCAGTTCAAGGGCTTCGACGACGTCACCGTCCTGCTGCTGCCCCGCCTGGCATCGGTGGCCGAGGCCGCATGGTGCGGGCGGGTCCCCGATTGGGCGGAGTACCGCGAGCGCCTGGCCCGCCACGGACGGGTGTGGGAGCGGCTGGGGCTGAACTACTTCGCCAGCACCGAAGTCCCCTGGGTCGCCTGAGGGCTGTCCCGTAATCCGTGGTGGATCAGCGCGCGGCGTCGGATGCGGTGCATCGCAAGGCGGAGGAGCGTCCGCATACTTGATGTGTTCGGGCGTTCCGACAACGCGGCGAGGCGCCGTAGCTGTCGTTGTGCGCCCGCCAGGGATTACGACGACAGCCCTGAGCCATCACGCCTGGCCCGGGCGGCGTCCCTGTACGCTGCCCGGGGCCCCGTCCGGCCCGTCCCGGCCCGACGATCGGATCGCTCCCATGCACGTCGTGTTCACCGGCCGCGTCATTGAATGGCGGGGGCCAGCACCGTTCTACTTCGCCGCCGTGCCCGAGGAACAGGCCGCCGACATCCGCGAGGTGGCCGCCATGGCCACGTACGGCTGGGGCGCGGTTCCCGTCGAGGCCCGCATCGGCGAGATCACCTTCACCACGTCGCTCTTTCCCAGGGACCGCGGCTATCTGCTGCCGCTCAGGAACGCTGTGCGTCAGCCGCAGCGCCTCGCGGCGGGCGACGACGTGACCGTGAGCATGACCGTACGCCTCCAGGGGCGCTCCCACTCCTCACCCCCCACGGACCCATGCCGGCCGGCCTGACGAAATCCTGGTGCGGGCCGTCGGTGCGATGGTGTGTGATCGGGGTACGGCGATCGCGGACAAGTACCGGGACGTCCGAGGCCTCGTGGCCGGTATCGGACACGGACCGCGGCCGCGGGGAAAAGCGGTGGCGAGGCAGGGCCCCGGGCGACGATCATGGCGCGCATGAGTGACCAACCCGCACGATGGACCCGGGCCACCGTCTACCCCGACATGTGGGCGGACCCGGACGACGACCCCCGCAACAGCAATGGCGAAGGGGCCGGACCGGACGGCGAACTCGCCACGCTGCAGGACTTCCTGAGGGACTACCGGCTGACACTGCGCATGAAGTGCGAGGGTCTGGACACGGAGCAGTTGGCCCGTCGGTCGGTTCCTCCCTCGACGATGTCCCTGCTCGGACTGCTCCGCCACCTGGCCGAGGTGGAGCGGGACTGGCGCAACTGGATCAGCGACGACGAACCGCTGCCGAAGCTGTACGGCGGGAGCGACGCGGACTTCGACGGAGCTGTCGCGGATCAGGCCGTGGTCGACGCCGCCTACGCCGACCTGGCGCGTGAACAGGGCGAGTTGGATGCCGCACTCGCCGAACACCCCGACCTGGGCGAACGGCTGGGGCGGGACGGCATCGCGGTGCGGGAGCTGATGGTGCACCGGATCGACGAGTACGCCCGCCACTGCGGGCACGCCGACCTGTTGCGCGAGTGTGTCGACGGACGAGTGGGCCAGTGACAGCGTCCTGCCCGGCCGACCCGGGCCGGACAGGACGCTGTCCGGTCAGTCCTTACTGGCCCCTTGCCAGGTCAGCCCCCAGCCGTACTCCAGATCCGCTGCCTGCTGCTTGAAGATGCCGGGCGGCGGCAGCAAGTACTTCGCCTCCCGCCGGACGATCAGTTCCCCGCCGATGTTCTCGATCAGTGCGATCGCGGCCACCTGGGAGGCAACGGTGCACTCGTCCAGGAGCACCTCGATCGGCGGACCGACGGGCGGATACAGCGTGGCGACGCCGTGCAGTCCCGCGAAGCTCGTCGCCCCGGCGTAGATGACCACGAACACCAGAAGGCGCTTGATCTCGGCGGCGTGATCAAGGTTGATCATGAGGTTCTCGCCGGTGTCGCTCGTCCCGGTCCGGTCGTCCTGGTCCAGTTGGACGTAGGGCGGCTGATCGAACGAGCCGAACTGGTTGTTGATGGGGTGGATGATCCCCGTCGCTCCGCTCCGCAGCTCCCACAGACAGGAGAGGTCCAGGTCGACGTCCTCCAGCCGGACGGCTCCCGCCCCCTTCCACATCCAGCCGCGCGGCGGCCGGCGGGCGCTCCAGGAGAGGTTGACCCGCATCCCTCCCGACGTCGCGCCCTGCTTGGTCAGCGACACCGAAGGGGCTGTCTTCGTCAGGGTGATCTTCGAAAGGCGCACCGGCTGCACGGGGGCGGGCGGCGCACCCTGCGAAACCGGCGGAGGGTTCGCGGGCGCGGGTGGCCGCGGTGCGGGCGGCTGCGGTACGGGCGGCTGCGGTACGGGTGCGGGCGGCTGCGGCAGGGACACCGGCGTGGGCGGCGCCGGGGTATCGACGGTGATGCCGAAATCCGTGGCGAGGCCCGCCAGCCCGGAGGCGTATCCCTGACCGACCGCCCGGAACTTCCAGGCGCCGTTTCGCCGGTAGAGCTCTCCCAGCACGAAGGCGGTCTCCGTGGTCGCGTCCGTGGCATCGAACCGCGCCGTCTCGGCACCGCTCACGGCGTCGAGCACCCGCACGAACAGTCCGGGCACCTGCCCGAACGTGCCGTCCGTGGAGGCGGTCACCACGACGGTCCCGATCTCCTGCTCCACCGCCGACAGGGTCACGTCGATCGCCTCGACCGTACCGCTGCCGTTCTGGCGTCTGCCCTCGTGGCGCACGGCACCGCTGGAGTGGACGGGCTGGTCGCAGAAGACGAAGTCGTCGTCCGAGCGCACCCGGCCGGCTGCCGTCAGCAGGAGGGCCGACGCATCCACATCAGGGGCTCCCGGGCCTTCTCGCCAGCCGACTTCCACCCGCACGCGAGTGCTCGCCACTGGCGTGTTGGCGCCTTTGCGCAAGGACATGTGGGGCCCCCTCCGTGACTCTCCCTGACTCCCGCAGCGTACGGAAATCCGGCCCGGCTCCCTGCTCGATGGTGCGAATTCCCCTCGATTCGCGGGAAGTTGTGTTCCGTCGCCGCCAGGACACCGCCGCACTGCGGCCCTCCCCTCAGAACCCGCTCCCGTCCGACGGGCCGTCGGCAATGCACCGGCCGACCCGGGCAGCCGTCTCGCGGAGCCAGATGTGGGCGGCGTCGTGCGTGTGCACGGGATGCCACCAGAGCGCCTCCCGCAGCGGGACCGCCTCGTACGGCGGCTCGATCACCCGCACGGCGGTGAGCGGGGCGAAGAGCCGGGCGAGGCGTGCCTGGACCAGGGCGATGCGCCGCGTGCCCTGGACCAGCAGCGGCAACAGATGGAAACTGTCGACGGAGACCTCCACCCGTGGTTCGATCCCGAGCATGCCGAGCTGGCGCACCGCCGGGGCGTCGTAGGTCCGTTGATAGGTGACCCACGGCAGCCGCCCGAGATCCTCCCGGGTGAGCCGGTCGACGATGCCCGGGTGGTCGTCGGCGACGAGGAAGACCCAGCGGTCCTCGTAGAGGTCGGTAGCGGGAAAGTCGCTGATGACGCCGTGCGGCATGAGCAGTCCGTCGGTGCCGCTCAGCAGGGCGGCCGTGTCGTCGGCCACCCCGGGCGGGGTCTGGGTGAAGCGCAGCCGGATGCCCGGAGCCTCTTCGTGGACGACCCTGGCCAGTTCGGTGCCGAACACGGCAACGGCGTAGTCGGACGCCACGATCTTGAACGCGCGCGTCTCGCTGCCCGGATCGAACGTCGCCTGACTGGCGAAGAGCCGTTCCATCACTTCACAGGCGGTCGCGGTGCGGTCCAGCAGAACCTGGCCGAGTGCGGTGAGCTCGTAGTGGGCGCCCACCCGGGCAAGCAGCTCGTCCCCGAAGTGGCGGCGCAGCCGGGCCAGTGCGGCGCTCATCGCCGGCTGGCTGAGCCCGACACGTTGACCCGCACGGGTGACGTTGCGCTCCTCGAGCAGTGCGCGCAGGGCAACGACCAGGTTCAGGTCGAGTCGGGCCAGATTCACGGGACTTCCCCTTGCGGTAGGACGCCGACCAGGAAGGAATAGACACGGTGGATGACGATCATCCACAGAATCGATTTCCCTGATCACGGGTGGCGGGTCCAGATTAGTCGCACCGCAATCAGGAGGACTTGTTCGTGAAACCTGAACCCGCGTCCGCGCTGTTCGCCGGACCGTACGCCCTCGCCACACTGTCGGAGCCGGGCGGACCGGACTTCCCCGCGCTCGTCACGGCGGACGCCCGGGCACTCGACCTTCGCGTGGCCTTCGGCGACCCTCATCTGACCGTCCGCGGTCTGCTGGACGCCTGGGACACATCCGCGCCCCGGCTGGCCTCGCTGGCCACCGACGGCGGTTCGGAGCGCAGGCCGCTGACGGACTACCGGGTGTGCGCGCCGGTCGAGCCGCGACAGGTGTTCCAGTCCGGCGCCAACTACCGGCAGCACGTCATCGACCTGCATGTCGCGCACGCCGACCCGGCCGATGACCGGTCCGAGGACGAACGGCGCGCCGAGGCCGCGGAGATCATGGACCGTCGGGCGGCCGAGGACCTGCCCTACGTCTTCATCGGTCTGCCGAGCGCGATCACCGGTCCGTACGACGACGTCGTGCTCCCCGCCTGGGCCGACAAGCCCGACTGGGAGCTGGAGGTGGCGGCGGTGATCGGCCGGGCCGCCCACCAGGTGCCCGAGGAGGAGGCGTTGGAGTACGTCGCCGGGTACACGATCGCCAACGACCTGACCGACCGCGCCACGGTCTTCCGTCGCGACATGCCCCAGATCGGTACGGACTGGCTGCGCAGCAAGAACGCACCCGGCTTCACCCCGCTCGGCCCCTGGATCGTGCCCGCCGCGTCGATCGCGGACCCCGGCGACCTGCGCCTCGTACTGAAGCTGAACGGCGAGACCATGCAGGACGAGTCCACCCGGGACATGATCTTCGACGTGGCGCGCATGGTGTCGTACGCGTCGCAGAGCGCCCGGCTGCTGCCCGGCGACCTGGTGCTGACCGGCTCCCCCGCCGGCAACGGCATGCACTGGGGCCGGCTGCTCAGGGACGGCGACGTCATGGACGGTTCCGTCACAGGTCTCGGCGCCCAGCGCACGCGATGTGTCACGGAGGACAGGTCGTGAGCTTCGACCGTAACGACCCCGAGGGGGCGATCGGCAGGGCCGCGAAGGCGTGCTCCAACTGGGGCCGCTGGGGGGAGGACGACGTGCTGGGCACTCTCAACTTCCTCGACGAGGCCAAACGGCGCGAAGGTGCCGCGCTCGTCCGGCGGGGCACCAGTTTCTCGCTCTCCCAGCGGTTCGACATGGACGGGCCGCAGAAGGGCTGGCGGCGCCGCACCAACCCGGTGCACACCATGCTCGACACCGGCACCGACGCGGCCCTGGGCCTCCAGGGCTTCCCGCACGGTATCGGCGGCGCCGACGACGTGATCGCGATGCCGCTGCAGTGCTCCACGCAGTGGGACGGGCTCGGTCATATCTTCGACCACGGCAGGGCGTGGAACGGAAGACCGGCCGACAAGGTCGTCACGTCCGACGGAGATCTGGTCACCGGCATCGAGCACATGGCCCCGCACGTCGCCGGGCGCGGCGTGCTGCTGGACGTGGGCAGCGTCGTCGGGGACGGTGGTGAGCTGCCCGACGGCTTCGCGATCACCGAGGAACACCTGAGGGCCACTGCCGCGGCCCACGGCGTGGCCGTCGGGCGCGGCGACATAGTCCTGGTGCGCACCGGACAGCTCAGCCGGGTCCGCCGCGACGGCTGGGGCGACTACGCCGGCGGCGCGGCCCCCGGGCTGTCGTTCACCACCGCGGGCTGGCTGCACGGCAGCGAGACAGCCGCGGTCGCCACCGACACATGGGGCTTCGAGGTCCGTCCCAACGAGTTCGAGCACGCCTTCCAGCCGCTCCACCAGGTCGCCATCCCCAACATCGGCCTGCTGATCGGCGAGATGTGGGACCTGGACGCCCTCGCCGAGGACTGTGCGGCTGATGGCGTGTACGCGTTCTGGCTCACCGCCGCCCCGCTCCCCATCACCGGTGCCGTCGGCTCCCCCGTCAATCCGATCGCCGTCAAGTAGCAGCAGGAACAAGGGAGTTCCCCATGAAAGAAGCCCACAACGAGGCCCGCACGGTCCTGGTGATCGGTGGCGGCGCGGCCGGTAACGCCATCACGCTCCTGCTGCACCGCGCCGGTGTCGAGGTGCACCTGGTCGAGGCGAGGGACGACTGGAACGCAACCGCCGGCTCGGGTATCACCCTGCAGGGCAACGCCCTGCGGGTACTGCGCGAGCTGGGCGTGTGGGAGCAGGCCGAGGCGTCCGGCTACGCTTTCGGCTCGGTCGGCATCACCGCCCCCGACGGCACCGTCCTGCACGTGCAGGACGACATCCGCAGCGGCGGCGACGACCTCCCCGCCACCGTCGGCATGCAGCGGCCGCGGCTCCAGCGCATCCTCGTCGAGGCGGTCCGCGCCAGTGGCGCGCCTGTCCGCCTGGGCGTCACCGCCGAGATCCTGGACCAGGACGCCGACGACGTCCGCGTCCGCTTCAGCGACGGCTCCGAGGGCCGCTACGACCTGGTGATCGCCGCCGACGGGATGGGCTCCGCCACCCGCGCTTCGCTCGGCATCACGGCGAAGCCCGAGCCGACCGGCATGGCCATCTGGCGCATCGCCGCTCCCCGCCCGGCCGGCGTGACACGCACCGACCTCGCCTACGGCGGACCGGCCTACATCGCCGGCTACTGCCCCACGAGCGACACCACGCTGTACGCCTACGTCGTCGAGGCCAACCGCGACCGCGCCTCGATCCCGCCGGAGTCGTACGCCGACGAGATGCGCCGACTGGCCTCCGCCTACGGCGGCTTCTGGCCGGAGATCACCGAACACATCACCGACCCGGCACAGGTCAACTACACCTGGTTCGACCGGATGCTGGTCGAGGGGTCCTGGCACCGCGGCCGGGTCGTGCTCATCGGCGACGCGGCGCACTGCTGCCCGCCCACCCTCGCCCAGGGCGCCGCCCTGTCCCTGGAGGACGCCTGGGTCCTCGCACAGCTGCTGACCGGGCCGGCCGGTTGGGACGACGCGCTGTTCCAGGGGTACTACGAGCGACGGATCGCCCGGGTCCGCCCGGTGGTCGAGGCGTCCGTCCGGATCGGGCAGTGGCAGCTGGACGGGGTACGCGACGCCGACGTACCCGGCCTGATGGGCCGCACCATGACGATGCTCCGGGAACTGCCGTGAACGCCCGCCCGTCCCCCGGCCACCACGCCTCGTCGGTCGCTGCCGCGCACCCCTCCCCCACCATTGACGTGCACGCCCACGTCCTGCTGCCGGAGATCGACGCGCTCGTGGCCGGTCTGCCCGGCCACGACGCGGCCAAGGCCCTGGACGCCCGGCGCAACGGCGCCGACGCTCTCACGGTGAACGGGCCCATGGTGCGTGAGCGCCTCCCGGCCCTGACGGACGTCGCCGTGCGCCTCGCGGCGATGGACCGGCAGGGCGTCGACGTGCAACTGGTCAGCCCGTCCCCGTCGCACTACCACTACTGGGCGGACGAGACGACGGCCGAGAAGGTCTGCCGGCTTGCCAACGAGGCCACGGCGGCGCACTGTGCGGCGGCTCCCCGGCGGTTGCGCGGGCTGGGACTCGTACCGCTCCAGCACCCGGGCCTGGCCGTCGGGGCTCTCGACGACGCCCTGGGGCACGGGCTCCTGGGTGCGGAGATCTCCAGCCACGCGCCAGGGCGCGAATTGTCCGACCCGGCGTACGAACCCCTGTGGGCCCGGGCGGCGGAGACCGGTGCGGTGCTGTTCCTGCACCCCTTCGGCTGCACGCTCGAAGAGCGTCTTGACCGGTGGTACCTGTCCAACACCGTCGGCCAGCCCACGGAGAACGCCGTCGCACTCTCCCACCTCATCTTCTCGGGTGTGCTCGACCGTCACCCGGGACTCAGGCTGATCGCAGCGCACGGCGGCGGCTATCTGCCCACCCACATCGGACGCTCCGACCACGCCTGGGCCACGCGCTCCGACGCGGGATCCGGCTGCGCCCACCTGCCCAGCAGCTATCTCGAGCGGCTGTACTTCGACTCGCTCGTCCATGACCCGCACGTCCTGCGCGAACTGATCCGCGTCGCCGGGGCCGACCGTGTGCTCCTCGGCTCGGACTTCCCCTTCGACATGGGCAGCGAGGACCCGGTCGGCGCGCTGCGCGCCGCTCAGCTCACAGACTCCGACTTCCACGCCGTCCGAGGCGGCAACGCCGCCGACCTCCTCCGGAAGGACTGACCCATGCGCCTGCTCACTCATCTGCGCCACGTGGACCTGGCCGTACCCGACTACGACAAGCAGCTCGACTTCTACGCCGGGGTGTGGGGCCTGACCAAGATCGCCGAGGACTCCGGGATCTCCTTCCTCGCCGCCGAGGGCTCGCCCGAGCAGTACGTCGTACGGCTGCGCGAGGCCCAGGAGAAGCGCCTCGACCTCGTCTCGTACGGCGCCGCGAACCCGGCCGACGTGGACACCCTCGCCGAGCGGCTGCTGGCCGGCGGAGTGGAGCTGATCGGCCGGCCCGGGAAGGTGGACACCCCTGGCGGCGGGTACGGCTTCCGCTTCTTCGACGTCGACGGGCGCACCATCGAGGTCTCCGCCGACGTCGAGGTACGGCAGCACCGCAGGATCGAGGAGAAGGAGGCGATCCCGGTCAAGCTGTCCCACGTCGTCCTCAACTCCCCCGACCTCAACCGCACCCGCGCGTGGTACGAGCGCCATCTCGGCTTCGCCCTCTCCGACACGCTCAGCTCCCCGCACATGGGCGAGGTCATGCACTTCATGCGGATCAGCAACCAGCACCACTCCATGGCCATCGCCCAGGGCCCGCACACGGCCCTGCACCACGTCTCCTTCGAGATGCGCGGCATCGACGAGTACATGCGCGGCTCGGGCCGGGTCATGCGGGCCGGACACCGCAAGATCTGGGGCCCCGGCCGGCACATGGCGGGCGACAACACCTTCACGTACTTCCTCGACCCGCACGGCAACACCGTCGAGTACACGACGGAGCTGGAGAACCTCGACGAGGACACCTGGCACCCGCACGTCTACGACTTCTCGCAGCCGGAGGTCGCCGATCAGTGGGGCACCGCCAACGCGATGAACGAACTCGTCGCCAAGGAGTCGTTCAACGACCCCGACCGCGGCGTGTTCATCGCCCCGCCCGTCTGACCACTGCCTCTCCGGCGGGGGGGGGGGGCGGCGGGCGGGGGCGGCGGGG
>NZ_JBEOVJ010000100.1:0-28478 GCF_040295435.1 Streptomyces sp. NPDC002809 | reverse complement strand
CCGGGCTCGTGGGGTCCGGCCGATCCGAACGAAAGACCTTAGGCGTGCGGCCCGCCCCGCAGAGCGGCCTTCGCGGGTGCCGGGGGTACCAGGGGTGCCGGGGGTGCGGGGGGTGCCGGGGGTGCCGGGGGTGCCTTACCCGCATCCAGGCTCCCGAGCAGCTGACGCATGGCTGCCAGCGTCGCTCTCGTAGCCGCGGCGACGTCCTTCAGGCTGCCCGCATCCGCCGAGGAGATCACCAGGCCGGCCTGCCGGAGCACCGTCTCCTGCAGACCGCCCGCGACGCGCTGCCGTTCGTTGTGGACCACGCCCCTCGTGCTCGCGAGCAGGGTCGTGAACGCCGCGTCCTCGCGGCACAGCACCCGCCTGCGGCGCCTGTGCATCATCCACCCCGCCCACCACACCGCCGTGAACACCAGGCCGAAGCACAACAGCACCTCGGCGAGGACGAAGAGCACGAGAAGGGGACCGGCCGGTTCCCCGAGGAGCCTCCCGTCGGCGGCGAAAGCGGCCGTCATCAGCACACCGAACGAGAGAACCACGGCAGGTACGGACAGATAGGACAGGCGGTATCCGGCCGGAACCATCGTCTGCGCGATCGGGGGCCGTCCGTACCGTCCGGCCTGCGCGGTCGCCGGTATCAGAACGCGGCCGTAGGCAGCGACAGCGTAGACAGCGGCCAGTTCGACGGTTCCACCACCCAGGAGGGACTGCGCGCTGGATGGCGGAAGCACACCGCTCACCAACAGCACCGGCCACACGAAGGCGGTGGCCCCTGTCGCGGCGAGGGCCCACCAAGGGGCTCGTCTGCGCCACAGCAGCGGGAGCGCGTGAACGGTCAGCAGCAGCACGAGAAGCAGGCAGACGGCGACTCCGTAGCCTTTCCCCGCCGCCGTCTCCAGGGCGTAGCCCAACGATGCGACGACGGCCGCTCCGCAGACCACCCCGTCCGTGACCCGCTGCTCTCGTGGGAAGTTGCGCCGTCGACCCGTGGCAGGCTTTCGTGCGGAAGGTGCTTCAGGCAGTACAGCGTGTACCCGCCATCCTCCTTCGGCGCGGGGCCCTGCGGACAACCGCCCGCCGACAGCGGCAGCGCGCCGGCCCATCCCCTCCACACCGCGGCCGGAGCCGATACCCAGGCCGGCGCCGCCGATGCCGCCGGACGGCCTGCCGTTGTCGACGGTCAGGTGCAGCGCCTCTCCGACCCGTTGCGCCCGAACACCGACGGAAGCACCCGGCGCGTAGCGCAGGGCGTTGGTCAGCGCCTCCCGGATGATGCCGTGGGCCGCCTCCGCCGCAGGTCCGGCGAGATCGGCGGGGAGGGAAACGGAGACAGGGCGCCCCAGTCTGCCGAAGCCTCCGATGAGGGCTTCGAGCGCGGGGGTCATCGGCCGGTGACCCGGTGGCTCGCCCGCTCGCATGACTGCCACCAGCCGTCGGAGTGCCACCTGGGTCTCCCGCGCGGTGCGGCCGGCGAACGTGAGGGCTTCGGTGACCAGTTCGGGCCGACTGCCACCGAGCCTGCGGGCGGCTTCCACGGACACCACGACGGAGGTGAGGTGATGGGCGCTGATGTCGTGCAACTCATGTGCCAGCCGGTCCCGTTCGCCGCCGGCCGCCTGCCCCAGCTCCAACTCGGCGCGGGTCAGCCGCTCTTTCGTCGTCTGCCGTTCCCGCAGCCAGTGCCGACGGCCGGCGCCCAGGGCGGCGGCCGGCAGGTAGAGACTGACGTGGAGGAGCCAGTTGGAGACGAGGCCACTGCCGAATCCATGCTGTGCGGCGCTGGGCAGGAGCTGCACGACGGCGGCCCCCGCGGTGGCGGCCAGGCCGATGGACAGGCCGCTCCGGGCGGTCACGGCGAAGAGCGCCATCAGGACCGCCGCACTCGCCACCAGACCCAGGGTGTCGGGCGGTGTCAGAAACTGCACCAGCACGGACGACGCGAGTATCTGCCCCAGGGCGGGCAGCGGTGCCCGGTTCCGTCGTGCGAGCGCATGCGTGGTGAGAGCCGTGGTGGCGAAACCAGCGATCCATGTCGTCGTGCTCGGGGGCTCGTCCAGAAACGGTACGGCGCCGATCCACAGAATCAGCTGTGCCACCGCGAACACGCCTGGCAGGAGCAGGCCTCGAGTTCTTCCCATCGGCAAGAGTGTAGAGCCGGGCGCCCGGTGCCGGACTTCGCGCCTGATGCCCCTCTCCCCGGGGCGCACCGGCAGAAATGTGCTCCGCGGCTGCCGGATGACGTGCCGGAGGGCACGTCGACTGCCACCCGCGGCCTCCGCCCGCACATGCCCCGGCGCGGGACTTCCCCCGGTGGTTCAGGACGTGGCGCCGACCCCCCGGGAAGTGTTCCGTCACTGACCCGGCCCGACCCGCTTCCACGGCACTAGGTCTTCCGGCCTAGACGGCGTTCCTCCTGGTGGCAGACGCCACAGCCCTTCCCGGGCGGCACGATCGACTTATGGATCGAACCGACGTCGTCGTCACGCTGGTGGCCGTTCTGACCATCGTCTGCATGGGCAGACCCTTGAGGAACGTGCAGTTCTGGCACATCGTGCTGCTGGCCGCAGTCTCCTATCCCGCGTACAACAGCCTGCTCCCGCTGCTGGAATCGGCCACGGGCGCCCTCAACCCGTGGGCATCGAATGCCTTCCTCATCGCCACGGGCCTCGTGTTCGCCGCACTCGGCTCGCAGGCCGTCCGGGGAGTCAAGTCCTTGCGGGACACACGTGCCGACCGCCTGCGCCACTGCCACGACAGCGACGCATGAACATCCATGTCTTCCATCAGCAACAACCTCGGATCGGTAGAAGCATGCCCAACCGCCCCTCGTCCCGAGCCGGTATCGCCCTGGCCTCGCTCGCCGTGCTGGCAGCCACCGCGGTCAGCGCCTGCAGCCCTGACTCCGGCACCGGCGAAACCGCCTCGATACCCGCCGTGCCCGCCGCACTCAGCGACCAGAAGCCGCACTGGACCGCGTGCTCCGCTCCCTCCACGGCCCAGGGCGGCGGCGACGTACCCGAGAATCTCCCGGACGGCACGACATGGCAGTGCAGCACCATGAGGGCACCGCTGGACTACGCGCATCCCGACGACGGGACCATCGAACTGGCCCTCGTCCGGGCCAAGTCCTCGCGGAAGGCGAACCGTGAACGGCTCGGGTCCCTCGTCTTCAACTTCGGTGGCCCCGGTGCCTCCGGAGTGTCGACGCTCCCCCTCTTCGCCGAAGACACCTACGCGAAACTGCACGAGCGCTACGACCTGGTCAGCTTCGACCCGCGCGGGGTCGGGGACAGTGCCGGGGTGAAGTGCCTCGGCACGAAGGCCATGGACGCCTGGCTGGCAGTGGACCTGACGCCCGACGACGCCGCGGAGGAGAAGGCCTACGCCGACGGCGTACGCACCCATGCCCGGTCCTGCGAGGACAACTCGGGTATCGCGCTGAACCACGTCGGCACACAGGACGCCGCACGCGACCTGGATCTGATGCGTCACATCCTCGGGGACGAGAAGCTGAACTACTTCGGCATCTCCTACGGAACGCAACTCGGCGGCGTCTACGCGCACCTCTTCCCGGAGCGTGTCGGACGAACCGTCCTCGACGCCGTGGTCGATCCCACCAATGACACACTGGCCAATGGGCTCGGCCAGGCAAAGGGATTCCAGGGCGCGTTGGAGAGCTTCACCAAGGACTGCACGAAGCGTGAGGAGTGCTTCTTCGACGGCAAGGACCCTGCTTCGGGCCAGAAAGCCGTCACCGCGCTCCTCGATCGCCTCGACACGAAGCCCGTTCCGACGGCAGACGGGCGCCCGCTCACCCAGAGCCTCGCCCTCAACGGCATCGCCGCCGCCCTGTACGACAGGGAGATGGGATGGACGGTACTCAATGACGGCCTGGCCGCAGCCGCCAAGGGGGACGGCAGCGTGCTGCTCTTCCTCGCCGACGGCCTCAACGAACGCACCGATGACGACGGCTACGCCAACGGCAACGCCGCGTTCGCGGCCGTGAGCTGCGCCGACTACTCGGACCGCTTCACCGCCGCCGACGTGCGTCGGCATCTTCCGGAATTCCGCGAGGCATCCACCGTGTTCGGGGTCTGGATGGCCTGGGGCCTGCTCCAGTGCACCGACTGGCCGGTGGCCGGCCACGCCCCCACCGTCGAGGTGACGGCCGGTGGCGCGGACCCCGTCCTCGTCATCGGCAACACCGGCGACCCCGCCACGCCCTACGAGGGGGCGAAGAGGATGGCGGAGAAACTGGGCAAGGGAGTCGGCATCAGTCTCACCGTCGACGGTGAGGGACACGGCACCTACGGCGCCAACGACTGTCTGACCGAGCTGGTCGACACGTATCTCCTCGACGGAACGGTTCCGGAGGACAACACCACCTGCTCGTGACCGCGCTCCCCGGAGCTGTCCTCGGGTGGGGTGCCGTCGAGGCGGCACGAGCCGGGGTGCGGCACACCCAGGAGGACAGCGCCCTGGCTGCCGCGACCGTACGGGCGGAGAGTGAAGCCGGGCCCGCCGCACCACGCGGGTCTGCATCACGAAGTGCCGCACACCCCCACGGAGACACCATCACGGATGCCGCGATCCCGCCGCCGGTTCGCGAGGAGGATCCGCGACGGCGCCGCGGGGCCCGGCCGCCGCCCCGGTCCACACTCTTCCGCAGCCCTGTGGCGGGCTGTGGAAGCACGTGTGCGGGCCACGGCACACGAGACCGCGGGACGGGACGGTGGGGCACTTCGCGCCCCGGCCGGTCCCGTTCCCATTCCCTGATTCGGAAGACGCATCACATGACTTTGTTCGAACATGATTTCGTCGCAGCGGGCTCCACCGAACCGCCCGTGGGTGACACGGGGCGCATGCTCCAGATGACGACTGCCTACTGGGTCACCCAAGTGGTGCGCACCGCAGCCGAGTTGCACATCGCCGATCACCTGCACGCCACCGGTGCCACCCCAGCACAGGTGGCCGAGGCGGAGTCGCTGGACCCGGACTCGACGTTCAGGTTCCTGCGGGCGTGCGCCTCGCTCGGTCTGGCCACGTCGGCGGACGGCGAGCGGTTCGTCGGCACCTCCCTGCTCGACACCCTGCGCACCGACGCCCCTGACTCCCTGCGGGACCTGGCCCTGTGGGGCGGCGCCGAGTCGCACTGGCTGCCGTGGGGGCGGCTGACGGACGCGGTCCGCACCGGCACCACTCAGGCGGAGGCGGCCCTCGGCGTCTCCTTCTTCGACTGGCTCGCCACCGTTCCGGGCGAGGCCGAAGTCTTCACCAATGCCATGACCGCCATGACACGGAGCCTCGCCCACCACCTGGCCGACGTGATCGGCCTCGAGGGATTCGAAGTCGTCGTGGATGTCGGCGGCGCCGGCGGCAACCTCGTCCAGACACTCATGCAGCGGCATTCAGGCCTGACCGGGGTGGTGTTCGACCTGCCGCACGTGGGGCCCGAAGCAGACGCGTCCGCGGCCGGTCTGGGCGTCGCGGACCGGTTCACCTTCGTCGGTGGCGACTTCTTCGACGAGGTGCCGCCCGGGGACGTACACCTGCTGAAGTTCGTCCTGCACGACTGGGACGACGACTCCTGCGTGCGCATCCTGCGCAACTGCGCGGAGGCGCTCAACCCCGGCGGACGCCTCCTGGTGATGGAGCTCCTCGTCGACAAGGCGGGCAGGCCCGGTCTGGAGCCGCTGATGGATCTCAACATGTTGGCGCTGTCGAGCGGGCGGGAGCGCAGCCTCGACGAATTCACGCGTCTGTTCCGGCGGGCCGGCCTGACGCCGGTCGCAACGGTGCCGTCCGCGTCCAGGGTTTCCGTCCTGGAAGCGGTGCCTGCCCAGGCCCCGCCGACGACACCGAGGCCGGTGTCCTGACGGACGGCGTGCCCGGCCGGCGGTCGTCGGCATGCTGCCGACGGTGGCTGCCCCGGCACCGGCTCACGTCCGACCGAAATGCTTCAACAGCCTCGCACACGGGGCTGTCCACACAAGAGAAAGGGCCCGTCGTGGCAACCAAGCGCTCAGCACACACCCTCTGGGAAGGCGACCTGCTCGCCGGCAACGGCGTCGTGGCCTTCGGCTCCTCCGGGATCGGCAGCCTGCCGGTGTCGTGGCCCTCGCGCGCCGAGCAGGCCGACGGCAGGACCAGCCCGGAAGAGCTGATAGCCGCAGCCCACTCCAGCTGCTTCTCCATGGCGCTGGCGAACGCTCTCACGGAAGCGGGCACACCTCCCCGCGAGCTCGTGACCTCAGCCGACGTGACGTTCCAGCCGGGCGATGGCATCACCGGCATCCACCTCACCGTCAAGGGCACCGTTCCCGGCATCGGCGACCTCGCCTTCGTCGCCGCGGCCGAGGACGCCAAGGCCGGCTGCCCGGTCAGCCAAGCCCTGGCGGGTACGACGATCACGCTCTCGGCCGAGCTCGGCTGACGCGGGCCGGGCGTCTCTCGGGAGGACGGCGGGCAGCACGGGCGCGCCGCGCGTCACCCGCCGGGAGGCGCCCCCCAAGGAGCCGCCTCCCGTTCCAGCTGCGCCGCCAGCGCGAGCAGCGTGCCCTCGCCGCCGAGGGGCGCGGCGAACTGGACGCCCAGCGGCAGGCCCTCGCTGTCGTGGCCGAACGGGACCGACATGGCCGGCATCCCGGTGACGTTGTACACGCTGGTGAAGGCGGAGTAGACGGACGCGTGCCGGTAGATCGACTCCGGGGCCGAGGTGTCGAGGGTGCCGAGCAGCGGGGTCGGCCGGGCGAGAGTCGGGCTGAGCAGGACGTCGAACGCGTCGAACGCCGCGCCGACCTCCCAGCCGATCTCCTGCGCGCGGCGCAGCGCCCGGCTGACGTCGGCGGCCGGCAGAGCGCGGTAGGTGTCGTACACGACCCGGGTGAAGGGCTCGATGTCGTCGTCGGCCAGGGGCCTGGCGAGCCGGTCGAGCCGGGCCTCGATCTGGGCGACGATGTCGGCGCCCATCAGGACTCCGGAGGTGCGGCCGACGTCGGCGGGGCGGTAGCGGGCGGTGGTCTCGGTGACGTCGTGGCCGAGCCGTTCGCACAGTAGGGCCGCGGCGCGTGCCGCCCCTTCGCAGTCCGGGTGGACGTCGGGGCCGTCCGGGAGTGCGGTGATCAGGCCGATCCGCAGTCGCCCGGGGTCGCGGCGGGCCAGTTCGGCGAAGGGAGCTGCCGGGGCAGGTGCGGCGTACGCGTCCCCGGGCATGGGTCCTGCGACGACGTCGAGGAGCAGGGCGCTGTCCCGGACGGTCGTGGTCACCGCGTGGTGGCCGGAGACCAGGCCGGACAGGGTGGTGGGACGGGGTGCGGGCGAGACCCGTCCCCGGCTCGGTTTGAGGCCGAAGAGTCCGCAGGCGGCGGCCGGGATGCGGATCGAGCCGCCGCCGTCGCTGGCGTGCGCGACCGGGACCATTCCGGCCGCCACCGCGGCCGCCGAGCCGCCGCTGGAGCCACCCGTTGAGCGGTCGGTGTTCCACGGGTTGCGGGTGGGGCCGAAGAGGACCGGTTCGGTGGAGGCGTTGAGGCCCAGTTCCGCGGTGTTGGTGGTGCCGAGGACGACGGCACCGGCGCGCCGGTAGCGGGCCACCAGTTCGCTGTCGCGGTGAGCGGTCGCGTCGGCGAAGAGACGGCTGCCGCCCGTCGCCGGCAGCCCTTCCACCTCGGTGCCGAGGTCCTTGACCAGCATGGGGACACCGTGCAGCGGGCCGTCCGGCAGACCGGCCGCCACCTCGGCGAGCGCGGCCTCGAACCGGGTACGGACCACCGCGTTGATGCGTGGGTCGTGCTGCTCGATGCGGGCGATCGCCTGCTCGGTGACGGTACGGGCGTCGGTCTCGCCGCTGTGGACCGCGGCGGCCGTGGCGACGGCGTCCGGGCCCCTCATCCCACGTACCCGGCGGGCTTGCCCCAGGTCTCGCGACGGGTGGTGCCCCGGTCGACGAGAACGCAGCGGGTACCGGTGAAGTTGGTCGGCATGCACTTGTTGCAGTGGATGCACAGGGACGGGGTGGTGGCGTCCTCCCGGATCCGGTTCACGAGGTCGGGCTCGCGCAGCAGGGACCTGCCCATGGCCACGTACTCGAACCCCTCGCGCATCGCGAGGTCCATGGCCGGCTTGTCGGTGATGCCCCCGAGCAGGATCATCGGCAGCTTGACGGCGGCGCGGATCTGCCGGGCGTCCTCCAGGAGGTAGGCGTCCCGGTAGGGGTAGCTGTGGAGGAGGCGCTTGCCGACCAGCTTCACGCCGAGCTTGATCGGCTGCGGCATGATCGCGGCGAAGTCCGCGAGCGGGGCGTCGCCCTTGAAGAGGTACATCGGGTTGAGCAGGGAGCTGCCCGCGGTCATCTCCAGGGCGTCGACGGTGCCGTCCCCTTCGAGCCACTGCGTGACGGGGATGGCCTCGTCGAGCCAGAAGCCGCCCGGGACGCCGTCGTCCATGTTCATCTTGGCGATGACGGCGATCTTGCCGCCGACCGCGTCGTGGACGGCCCGCATGATCTCCCGGGCGAACCTGGCCCGGTTCTCCAGGCTGCCGCCGTACGCGTCCGTGCGGTGGTTGATCTTGGGGCTGAGGAAGGAACTGGCCAGGTAGTTGTGGCCCAGGTGGACCTCGACGGCGTCGAAGCCGGCCCGGACGGCGCGACGGGCGGCCTCGGCGTGTGCCTCGGTGATGCGGCGGAGGTCGTCGATGGACGCCTCCTGGGCCCAGCTGATGGTGGTGGCGTGGAAGTGCCTGGACGGGGAGAGGGCCGGGGCGCCGTTGCCCTTGGGGTTGGCGACGGGTCCGCCGTGGCCGATCTGCGCGGAGATCGCGGCGCCCTCGGCGTGCACGGCGTCGGTGAGTACGCGGAGTCCCGGCATCGCCTCGTCGGTCCAGTGGATCTGGTGCCGGTCGGTCCGCCCCTCCTTCGCGACGGCGCAGTAGGCGACGGTGGTCATGCCGACGCCGCCTCGCGCGTAGGCGACGTGGAAATCGACGAGGTCCTGGGTCACCAGGGACTTGTGGCTGAGCCCTTCGTAGGTCGCGGCCTTGATGACGCGGTTGCGGAGCTTGAGCGGGCCCAGCTGGGCGGGGGCCAGGACATCGGGTGTCTCGGTGGTGGTCACGAGTGGTTCCTCTCGTTTATACGTGGTGACAGGCGACCCGGTGGCCGGGCCGGATGTCCCTGAGCGGTGGCTCCTCCTGGGCGCACCGATCGGTGGCCAGCGGACAGCGCGTGCGGAAGCGGCAGCCCGACGGCGGGTTCAGGGGTGACGGCAGTTCGGCGACCGCGCCGTCGGGCGCGGCCGGGTCCTCGACGGCGCCGGGGCCGCGCTGGGCCTCGGGGAGCGAGGCGAGCAGCAGCCGTGTGTAGGGGTGGACGGCCTCGTGCTGCATGCCGTCGGAGGGCAGTACCTCGCAGACCCTGCCCAGGTACATCACCATCACGCGGTCGCTGATGTTCTTCACCACGGACACGTCGTGGGCGATGAAGACCATGCTCAGTCCGCGCCGCTGGGTCGCCGTCTCCAGGAGGTTGAGGATCTGTGCCTGCACGGACACGTCGAGGCTGGAGACGGGTTCGTCGCAGATCAGCACCTCGGGGTCCAGGAGCAAAGCGCGGGCGATGCAGACCCGTTGGCACTGGCCGCCGGAGAGCTCGTGCGGCCTGCGGTCGCGTACGGTCGCCGGGTCGAGGCCGACGTCGCGCAGGGCCGCGTCGATCCGGGCGTCCTTGCCCCTGGGGTCGTCGCCGCTCCCCCAGATCGACAGGCCCTCCCACACCAGGTCCTTGACCTTGCGGCGCGGGTTCAGTGCGGAGACCGGGTCCTGCATGATGATCTGCATCCGGGCCCGGGCCCGGCGCAGTTCCCCGGGGGCGAGGCCGGTGAGGGTCACGTCGCCGAGGCGTACGGTGCCCGAGTCGGGGGGCGGCAGCTGGATCAGGGAGCGGCCGACGGTGGACTTGCCGCAGCCGGACTCTCCGAGAATGCCCAGTGTTTCGCCCGCCGCGACCTCCAGGCCGACACCGGAGACGGCGTGGACCTTTCGGCCGCCGCCGGCCGGGAACTCCACGACGAGGTTCTCCGCGGTGAGCGCGGGCGGCCGCGGCCCCGGTGCGCCGACGGTGGTGCGGGTGGTCGTCATACGGCGGCCTCCTCGACGGCGCCCAGGGGGTGGTGGCAGGCGACGAGGCCGCCCGCGTCACGGTCACCGGCGTATCCGGTGAGCGGGGGCGACTCGGTGCCGCACTGATCGGTGGCCGCACCGCAGCGCGGGGCGAACCGGCAGCCGGGGGGCGGGTGGAGCAGGTTGGGCGGGCGGCCCTCGATGGTGGGGAGCAGGGTGTGCGGGGGCAGGTCGAGGCGCGGGATGGAGGCGATCAGGGCGCTGCTGTACGGGTGCCGGGGGCGCTCGAACACGGCCTCGGTGGGCGCGTACTCGACGAGGCGGCCCGCGTACATCACCGCGACCCGGTCCGTGCGGCCGGCGACGGTGGCGAGGTCGTGGCTGATCAGGACGGTCGCCATCCTCAGGTCCCGGGCCAGGGACTGGAGGAGGTCCAGGATCTGCTTCTGCACGGTGACGTCGAGCGCGGTCGTCGGTTCGTCGGCGATGAGCAGGCGCGGGCCGCAGGCCAGGGCCATGGCGATGACGACGCGCTGGCGCATGCCGCCGGAGAGTTCGTGCGGGTACTGGCCGGCCCGCCGGGCGGGTTCGGGGATGCCGACCTGGCGGAGCAGGTCGACGGCCCGTTCCCGGGCCTCGGCGCGGCTCAGGCCGAGGTGCGCGCGAACGCTCTCGGACAGGTGTGTGCCGACCTTCTTCACGGGGTTCAGGGAGGTCATCGGGTCCTGGAAGACCATGGCGACCTCGGTGCCCCACAGAGCCCTGCGGCCCGACGGGCTCAGGGCGTGGACGTCCTTGCCGCCGAGCAGGACGGTGCCGGAGACGGTGGTGCCGGGGCCGTCGGTGATCAGGCCCATGAGGGTGCGGCCGAGCACCGACTTGCCCGATCCGGACTCGCCGACGATGCCGAGGGTCTCGCCCTCGGACAGTGACAGGCTGACGCCGTCGACGGCCTGCACGGGGCCGCGGGGGGTGTGGAAGGCGGTGCGTACGCCGGTGGCGGTCAGCAGTACGGGCGCTTCGGGGCCGGCGGTCTTCGTGTCGCCGGGCAGCGGTGCGGTGGTCACAGTTTCACGCTCCGGGAGTCCCAGCGCCCGCGAGCCTTCTCGCCGACGATGTTGAAGGCGAAGACGGTGAGGAAGAGGAACGCACCGGGTACGAGCACGATGTGCGGGTGCTGCTCGAAGACCCGCCCCTCCCCCTCCGCGATCATGTTTCCCCAGGTGGGTTCGGGCGGCTGGATGCCGAGGCCGAGGAAGCTGAGCGAGGCCTCGGCGACGATGAGGACCGAGATCATCACCACCGCCAGGGACAGCAGCGGCAGCAGGACGTTGGGCAGCAGTTCGCGCAGCATGATCCGGGAGCGGGTGGCGCCCATGGCGCGGGCCGCGACGACGAACTCCCGGTTGGCGTAGGCCATGGTCGTGGCGCGGGCGAGCCGCACCATGCCGGGGATGGTGAGCAGGGCCAGGGAGAGGGCCACGTTGCGCAGATGCGGCTCCAGCACCGTGGCGAGTGCGATGAGCAGGATCAGCGGGGGCACGGCGAGCAGCGAGTTGGTGGCGATGCCCACCGCCCGGTCGACGCTCTTCTGGAAGTAGCCGGCCACCATGCCGATCGCACCGCCGACGACGGTGCCGACGGCGACCGCGGACAGCGAGATGACCAGTGAGGACCGGGCGCCGTACAGGGACCGGGCGAGCAGGTCGAGGCCGAAGGCGTTGGTGCCGAGCGGGTTGCTCCCGGTGAACGTCGGGGTGGCGAAGACGGGTTCCAGGACCGTACTCGCGACATCGCGGTCCTCTCCGATCGGCAGCCACGGAACGAACAGGATCGCCAGGCCGAGCAGGATCAGCCAGCTCGCACCGAACCAGAACACCAGGTCGAAGCCGGGTCCGGCCCAGCGCTTGCCGAGCCTGGAGGCTCCGGCGAACGTCATGCCGAGGCCGAGGAGGGCGAGGACCGCCTTGACGGGCGTGACGAGTTGGGGTGTGGTCGCGCCGAACCCCAGCAGGACGAGGCCGACGACGGTGAGGGCCAGGGCGGTGAGCAGAGGCAGTGGGAAGGCGGCCCGCGTGCGCGGGGCGATGTCAGATATGGACACGTCGCGTCCTCGGGTCGAGGTAGCCGTAGGAGAGGTCGATGCCGGCGTTGATCACCACGTAGATCACGGCGATGGAGAGCACGGCGCCCTGGACCATCGGGTAGTCGCCCTGGCCCGCGGCGTTGACGACGAGGGTGCCCATGCCGGGCAGTGAGAAGAGGTACTCGACGACGACGGTGCTGCCGATGAGCCGGCCGAGGCTGAGCCCGAGCAGGGTGACCAGGGAGAACGAGGAGGGGCGCAGGGCGTCGGTGAACAGGATGCGCAGCGGGTTCATGCCCTTGGCGCGGGCGGCGAGGATGTAGTCCTCCCGCAGCGTCACGATCAGGTCGCCGCGCAATACGCGGGTGAACATGGCGAGTTCGGCCAGGGCCACGGTCAGCGCCGGCAGGAAGGCATGGTGCAGGTTGCCCAGCAGGTCGCCGTCGCCGAGCCGGATCCATTCGGAACGGGGGAACCAGTCCGCCGAGTTGACGAGGAGCATGATCAGCAGCAGCCCCGCCAGGAAGCTGGGCACCGACAGCACCCCGAAGGTTCCGGCGCCGATGATCCGGTCGGCGGCGGAGCTCTCCCGGTACGCCGACCACATGGCCAGCGGCACGGCGATCAGCAGGGCGATGAGCAGTCCGAGTGCGGCGATCTCGACGCTGACGGGCAGCGCCGACAGCACCCGGTCGGTGACGTCGCTCTGCGGCGGTACGACGGACTGGCCGAGGTCCCCGGTGAGGACACCGCCGAGCCAGTCGAGGTAGCGGGTCACCAGCGACTGGTCGAGGCCGAGTTCCGTGCGGAGCTCGGCGTACTCGGCGGGCGACCGGCCGCCACCGAGGATGTCGACGGCGGGGTCGCCGGGCAGCAGGACCACCAGGGAGAAGACCCCCATGCTCGCGATGAGGAGCACGCCCACCAGTTCCAGGACTTTGAGGGCCGGTCGGCGCAGCGCAGCGAAACTCATGGGTTCCTCCAGATCTGCCCGGTGGCGGTACACGGGTCTACGGGATGCGCACCACGGTGCGGTGAGGCTAGGGGCGGGCGGGCCGGGCGGCCCAGGGCGGTGTCCCGGTGAGCGGGAACGGTCCGGCCCGCTGCGGCTTGTCTGTAACCGTCCGGGCAGGCCGGACCGCCGGCGGTCACTTACTGATCCACGCCTCGCCGAAGAGGGTCATGGACTCGTCGGTGGGAACGAGACCGTGCACGTTCTTGCCCCAGGCGGTGAGTGCGGCGCTGGCCCCGAGGTTGATCATGGGGACGTCCTCGTTGAACAGGGTCTGGATCCGGTCGAGGACCTTCTGGGTCTCGGCGTCGCCGTCCGCACGGTGGAGCTGGGCCAGCAGGGCGTCCATCTTCGGGTTGGCGTACCCGCCGGGGTTGCCGTAGCTCGTGGAGTTCAGGACGCTCTGCAGCCGGTGGTAGGGGTCGTTCTCCGAGATGCTGGCGGCACTGCGGCTGATGTCGAAGTCGTGTTCCACATACGTCTTGGCCACCCGGTCGGCGATGGAGGAGACCAGGTCGAGCTTCACGGTGAATCCGACGCGTTCCAGCATGGCCTTGACGACCACACCCTTGGCCCTGGCGACGGGGTCGCTGCCGTCCATGTAGGTGATCTCGCCGTCGTAGCCGTCCTTCTTGGCCGCGTCGAGCAGCTTCTTCGCCTTGTCGAGGTCGAGGCCCAGGGGCTTCACCTCGGAGTGCAGGCGTGATTCCGGCGGGAAGATCTCCTTGCCGGGCAGGCCCTTGCCGTTGTAGGCGCGTGCGGTGTCGAGCTCGGGGTCGAGGGCCAGGGCCATCGCCTGGCGGACCCGCAGGTCGGCGCCGGGCCGGCCCTTGCGGGTGTTGACCGTGATCACGTTGCCGAGTCCGGTGAGGGTCAGTTCACCGAAGTGGCCCGCCCTGACGGCGTCATCGACGACGTCGGGGCCGCGCATGTGCGCCACATCCGCCGTGCCGTCGTCGAGCGCCTCCAGTTTGGAGCGGTCCGACTGCGGCCAGGTGAACCTGAGGGCGTCCAGGTGGGGCCTGCCCTTGAAGTACTTCGTGTTGGCGTTGAGGACCATCTCCTCCTGGGGCGCGTACTTGCCCAGGAGGAAGGGGCCGGCCCCGATGGGCTTGAACGTCTTCCCGGCGTACGCGGCGGGGGCCACGATCATGCCGGGCGCCTGGGCGAGCATCGCGGGGAACGTCGCCCAGGGGCTGCGGAGGGTGAACACGACGGTCGAGTCGTCGGTCGCCTCGGTCTTCGCCAGGTTCGGCGCGAGCAGCGCGGTGTCGGCACCCTTGTTCTTCTGGTACCAGGCGATGGAGGCGGTCACGGCGTCGGCGTCGAGCGGGGTGCCGTCGGAGAACTTCACCCCGTCGCGGAGCTTCAGCGTCCAGGTCTTCTTGTCGTCGCTGCTCCGCAGGGACTCGGCGAGCTGCGGCTGGTACTTCTTGGCGGCGGTGTCGTACCGCATCAGTACGTCGTAGACGGCGGCGAGCGCGGAGCCGCCGGACGATCCGGTGGCGTAGGTGACGGCGGGGCTGAGGCTGCGGGCCTCGGCGTAGTCGGCGATGCGCAGGGTGCCGCCGTCTACGGGGGTGCCGCCGTCCGGCTGGTTGCCGATGAGCCCGAAGGTGTAGCGGCCTCGTTCGGTCTTCTGCGTCTTCGCGCCGTCGGATTTCCCGGTGTCGGACGCTACGCACGCGGAGGTGAGCATCGCCGTGACGGCCAGGGTGGCGGCGAGGCGGACTCGCGGCCGTGGTGCTCGCTTCATTTCTTCCTCCATGAGCCCGGGCCGGTCGGACCGGTGCCGGAAGGTGGGAAAAACGGGTGCCGGAAGGCAGGTGGCACCGAGGCAGGAAAGGCCCGGGGCCTGAGCAGGTGGGGGGACGCTATGGCCGGCGAAATCCGGCCGACGTGACGCATCCCACTCACCGGGAGCCCGGCGAAGTCCTGCCCACACGGTCGGTGCAGCCGTGTTCCCTCTTCCTTCCGCCCGTGCCACGGTGTCCCAGTGACCGGAATGACCTCGGGGCGGAGGGGCCCGTACTGCCGACACTGGCGTCGACCGCCATCCCAGTGGAGTTCACGACGCCCAGGAGTTCCCGATGCCCAGCGAAACGGATCACCGCGCAGCCGCCCTCATCCGGGCAGCCGCGCTCACCGGCCCGGGCGGCCGGTTCGAGCTTGCCGACGACGACGTGCTGGGCACCCGGCTGCCGGTGTTCACCCATCGGCAGCGGGCCCTGCACGAGGTGCTGCACGCGTCCGTCGCCCATGCCGACCGTGACTACATCGTCACCGCGGACCGGCGGATCACCTTCGCCCGGCACGCCGCCCAGGTCGCCTCGCTGGCCCAGGTGCTGCGGGAGGAGTACGGCATCGCCCGGGGCGACCGGGTGGCCATCGCCGCCGCCAACTGCCCCGAGTGGATCCAGACGTTCTGGGCCACCGTGTCGATCGGTGCGGTGGCGGTCGGATTCAACGCCTGGTGGTCGGCGCGGGAGATGGCGCACGGCATCGACAACGCGGATCCGGTGCTGGTGGTGGCCGATGCCAGGCAGCAGGCGAAGCTGGCAGACTGCGCGGTGCCGGTGCTGTCCGTGGAGAACGACATCAGCCGCTTCCTGGCGGCCCACCCCGACGCACCGCTGCCCTCCGCCGACGTCGCGGAGGACGACCCTGCGGTCATCCTCTACACCTCGGGCACCTCGGGCCGCCCCAAGGGGGCCGTGCACACGCACCGCAATCTGCTGGCAGTCGTCGAGTACCACCGTATGAACGACGCCCTGCTCCAGGAGTTCGGCGATCCGCTGTCGCCGCAGGACCGCGTCTATCTGCTGACGCTGCCGCTGTTCCACATCGCGAGCCTGCACAACCTGGCCGTGCCGCGGCTCGCCACCGGCAGCCGGATCGCCCTGCACCAGGGCTCGTTCAAGGTGGATGCCGTCCTGGGCATGGTCGAGCGCGAACGGGTCACCAACTGGGGCGCGGTGCCGACCATGGCCCACCGGATGCTCGAACACGGCGGAGCCGACCGGTACGACACGTCCTCGCTCACGTCGTTCTCGCTGGCCTCCGCGCCGTCGTCGACCGCGTTCAAGGAGCGGCTGCGCCAGGGCCTGCCGTTCGCGAAGGACTCGCTGGTGGACAGCTACGGGCTGACGGAGACCTGCACCGGAGTCGCCGCGGCGAGCGCGCAGGAACTGGCGGTCGCTCCCGGAACCCTCGGCCGGCCGGTCACCGGTGTGCAGCTGGAGATCCGCGACCCCGCGGGCGAGGTGCTCGGCGAGGGCGAGGAGGGCGAGGTCTGGGTCCGCAGCCAGTTCAACATGCTGGGCTACTGGCGCGACCCGGAGGCCACCGCCGGCGCCATCGGCGCGGACCGCTGGCTGTGCACCGGGGACCTGGGTGAGTTGCGCGAGGGCCGGCTGTATCTCAGCAGCCGCCGTTCGGACCTGATCATCCGCGGCGGCGAGAACGTCTACCCGGCGGAGATCGAGACGGTTCTCGTCGAGCACCCCGACGTCCGTGAGTGTCTGGTGATGGGTGTGCCGCATCCCGACCTGGGCCAGGAGGTCGCCGCGGTCGTGGTCCTCGCCCCGGGCTCGACCGTCACCGAGGAGGCGCTGAGGGAGTACGCGGCGGACGCGCTGGCCTACTTCAAGGTGCCCAAGCAGTGGCGGCTGACGCGCGACGAACTGCCGCGCAACGCCACGGGCAAGGTGATCCGGAACCAGGTGCGCGTCTGACGCCGGCACGGAGAGACGACAGTGCCCCGGCCGTGTGAAGCGGCCGGGGCACTGTGCGTGCGGCTCAGAAGTCGGCGGGCCCCCGCAGGGTCGCCTCGGCGCCTCCGTCGACGTACACCACCTGCCCGGTGATGTGGCTGTTTCCCTCGGAGGCCAGGAACATCACGGCCCGCGCGACGTCCTCGGGCTCCAGATAGCCGTTGAGCGGCATGGGGACCGCCGCGTCCATGACCTTCTTCATCTCCGGGTCGTCGAAGAGTCCCGCGCTCATCGGGGTGAGGACGACGCCGGGCGCGACGACGTTCACGGGGATCCCGGCGTCGGCCCAGCCCTCGGAGACCGCGGTGCGCCGCGCCCACTGCGCGAGCGCCGCCTTGGAGGAGGGATACAGCTGCCGGGCCCGGCCGTCGGCCACGGCCAGCTCCGCGTGCGCCAGGGCCGTGGTCTCGTCACCCGCCAGGCAGGCGGCGACGACCTCCGGGTCGTGCGGCTGCGTGCCGGAGATCGAACCGATGACCACGACCCGCGGCCGCTCGGCCGCGGTGAGGGCGGGGTGCAGCGCCGTCAGGAACTCGGTGGTGCCGAAGTAGTTGATGGTGACCATCGCGGTTCCCGGCACGGAGGTTCCGGCACAGGTCACGACCGCGTCCACGACACCGCCGGCGGCCTCGACGGCCGAGGCCGCGGCAGCGGCCCGGCCCTCGGGCGTGGCCAGATCGGCCTCGATCTCGCCGCCCCGGAGGTCCACGCCGATCACGCGGTCTCCCTGGGCGCGGAACAGGGCGGTGAGGGCGGCACCGATCCCGGACCCGGATCCGGTGACGACGACGTTGCGCGGCATGAGTGCTCCTCGGGTGAGTCGGTGTAGCTGGCCCGGGCACCGTAGGAGCTTCGGAACGGGACCGGCGCCCGCCGTCCCACTGACCGGATGCGGTTGGGCGGAGCCAGGCCCGCCCTCCGCCGAGCACCGGGCCGGGGAGTCAGGAACGCCGTTCGTTGAGGACCGGGCCGGGGAGTCAGGAACGCCGTTCGCACAGGACCGGGCCCAGGAGGAGCCGGCAGGCCAGCCGGATGCCCTCCTGCGCCGCCTCGGCCGTGGAACGCTCGTACAGAACGGTGGTGAGCAGGCCGTACCAGGCCTGCTCCAGGATGCGGACCACTCGCCGGTCCTGGTCGCAGGGGTCCGACACCCCTGCCATGCGCAGGATCAGGTCCGCGACGATCTCGTCCGTGCGGCGGGCCGGGTCGCCGTCACCGACGTGGGAGACGTTGTTGGACTGGAGCATCGCCAGGGCCAGCAGCGGTTGCTCGAAGAGCTGCCGGCTCGCCCCTGTGAGCAGTTCGCTCACCGCTTCCACCGGCCCGGCGCCCTGCGGTGGCAGCGGAGAGCCGGCGTCGAGTCGTCGCACCTGGTCGTGCAGGACGGCGGCGAACAGGTGGGGCTTGGACGGGAAGTAGCGGTACAGGGTGGCGATCGCGACGCCCGACCGCCGGGCCACGTCGTGCATCTGCATGCCTTCGAGACCGTGTACGGCTCCGAGGTGCGCCGCGGCACGCAGCATGCGGGCGTAGCGCTGGCGCTGTTTGGGCGAGCTGGGGTACGCGGGGGTTCTCTCGCCGTTCGTTCGGGTCACGGTGCTGACGTCCTTCCGCCGGCCGCCGATGGTCTCGTGCGCGGCACGTGCCGGGTGGGCGTGGTTCCGTTGAGTGGGATCCGGCCGGAACCCGGCGACCTGGACGGCCTCCCGCCCACCGGGACGGAGCCTGCGCGAGCCGGGGCGGGGGACTTGGATGAACTCTCCCTTCCCTCCCGTCCCGATCTGTCCAGGAGAGGTGCCCATGCGGCTCGGCATCAACAGTCCCGTCGTCACGGCTGTCCCCGGCGTCCATTCCCCTTGGGAACGCACCGCCGGCATCGAGGAGCTCGGGGCGGTCGCCGAGGCCGCCGACCGGCTCGGCTTCGACCATCTGACCTGTTCGGAACATGTGGCAGTGCCCGTGGAGATCGCCGGGCAGCGCGGCGGCACCTACTGGGACCCGCTGTCCACCTTCGGCTATCTGGCCGCCCGGACCCGTCGGATCAGGTTCGCCACCCAGGTCCTGGTGCTCGGTTACCACCACCCGCTGGAGATAGCGAAGCGGTACGGCACTCTGGACCGGATCTCGGGCGGGCGGATCGTCCTGGGCCTCGGGGTGGGCAGTCTGGAGGAGGAGTTCCAGCTGCTGGGCGCCGCCTTCGAAGGCCGGGGCGCGATCGCCGACGACGCTCTCGCGGCCCTGCGGGCATCCCTGTCCCGGCGCGAACCCGCCTACCGCGGCGAGCACTTCGACTACGAAGGTCTCGTGGTGGAGCCGCACGCGGTGCAGGACCGGGTGCCGCTGTGGATCGGTGGCCGCACGCCGCGTTCGCTGCGCCGGGCGCTCGCGCACGGCGACGGCTGGGTGCCGTTCGGGCTGCCGCTCGACCGGCTGCGCGAGATGGTCGGTGCGGCCTCGCTCCCCGACGGCTTCGAGGTGGTGCTGAGCGCGGGCCGCCCGCTCGATCCGTCAGGCGATCCGGACGGCACGTCCGAGGCGCTGCGGAAGGTGTCCGAGGCCGGTGCCACGCTGGTCAGCGTGGACCTGACTGCCGGGTCGGCGAGCCACTACGTCGAGCAGCTGGAGGCCGTCGCCGCGATCGCGGGTATCACGGTGGCCGCGGAGGCCCGGGCATGAGCGAGGACCGGCTCGCCGCGGTCGAGGCGCGGCTCGGGAAGCTGGAGGACGAGCGCGACATCGCGCGCACGATGGCTTCTTACGGGCCGCTGGTGGACGGAGGCGACGCGGAGGGGGTGGCCGCGCTCTGGGCACCGGACGGGGTGTACGACATCGACGAGATCTTCCTCGCGGGCCGGGAGCAGATCCGTGAGATGGTCCGCTCCCCCGCGCACCAGGGGTGGATCCGTCAGGGCTGTGCTCATGTCGTGGGTCCGCCGCACATCACGGTGGACGGTGACGAGGCGGTGGCGGTGTGCCATTCCCTGATGGTGGTGCACGAGTCGGGCCGTTACGTGGTGCGCCGGGCGACGGCCAACCACTGGCGGCTGCGCCGCACACCGTCGGGGTGGAAGGTGGTCACCCGGACCAATCGCATCCTGGACGGCCGCGCGGAGTCCCCCGCGCTGCTGGTGGCCGGGGTGCGGGGCGAGCCGGCCGGCAACTGAACAGCCCGTCCCGCGCGGGGTGGTGACGGATGATCACCACCCCGTGCCGCGGCGTGTCAGGAGGCGCCGTACACCGGCTGCGGGGTCTCGGCCGCGGCCAGCAGACCGGTGACCGCCGCTCCGGCCTCGGCCGGGGTCCAGCGGGCGCCCTTGTCGGCGGTGGGGCCGGGGCGCCAGCCCTCCATCACGGTGATCCGTCCGGCCTCGGTCTCGAAGACCCGGCCGCTCACCCCGGCGGATGCGGCGGAGCCCAGCCAGACGACGAGCGGCGAGACGTTCTCCGGGGCCATCGCGTCGAAGGCCCCCTCGCCTGGGGCCGCCATCGTCTCGGCGAAGGTCGCCTCGGTCATCCGGGTCCGGGCTGCCGGGGCGATCGCGTTGATCTGGACCCCGTAGCGGCCCATCTCGGCGGCGGCCACCAGGGTCAGGCCGACGATGCCGGCCTTGGCGGCCGCGTAGTTGCCCTGGCCGACGCTGCCCAGCAGCCCGGCCCCTGAGCTGGTGTTGACGACCCGGGCCTCGGGTGTCCGGCCGGCCTTCGCCTCGGCACGCCAGTGCGCCGCGGCGTGCTTGAGGGGCAGGAAGTGCCCCTTGAGGTGGACGCGCATGACGGCGTCCCAGTCGTCCTCGTCCAGGTTGACGAGCATCCTGTCGCGGAGGAATCCGGCGTTGTTGACGAGGGTGTCGAGCCGGCCGAAGGAGTCGAGTGCGGTGGCGACGAGTGAGGCCGCGCCCTCGGAGGTGGCGATGTCACCGTTGTGGGCGACGGCCTCGCCCCCGGCCGCGCGGATCTCCTTCACGACCTGCTGGGCCGGCCCGGTGCCCGAGCCGGAGCCGTCGAGCCCCACGCCCAGGTCGTTGACGACGACTTTCGCGCCCTCGGCGGCGAGGGCCAGGGCATGTGCGCGGCCGAGTCCACGGCCGGCGCCGGTGACGACGGCGACGCGTCCGGCACACAGGGCGGTCGGTGAGGTCATGACGGGTGTCCTTTCGATGGGCGAGAGGCGGTGCGCGACGTGAGACGCGCGGCATACGACACGCGATGCGCGGGGAACAGGGGCGCCGGTTCCGCTGAGTGGCATGACACCCTCCCGCGGCGTCCGTATCGCTGCTACCTTTTGGGCCTAACAAACGTTTGGTGGAAAGGTAGCTGATCTGCTCATGGGTGTCTCCACCTCCGTCCCACACGAGGGCATCGCCGTCGTCACCGTGGACTACCCCCCGGTCAACGCCCTGCCCGTACAGGGCTGGTACGACCTGGCCGCGGCGGTACGCGCCGCCGGGGCCGATCCGGACGTCCGCTGTGTGGTGCTCACCGCCGAGGGGCGCGGCTTCAACGCGGGCGTGGACATCAAGGAGATGCAGCGCGCCAACGGACCCGAAGCTCTGATCGGCGCCAACAGGGGCTGTTTCGAGGCGTTCGCCGCGGTCTACGAGTGCGAGGTCCCGGTCGTCGCCGCCGTACACGGCTTCTGCCTGGGCGGTGGCATCGGCCTGGTGGGCAACGCGGACGTGATCGTGGCCGCCGACGACGCCTCCTTCGGCCTGCCCGAGCTCGACCGCGGCGCGCTCGGCGCGGCAACCCACCTGGCCCGGCTGGTCCCGCAGCACCTGATGCGGACCCTGTACTACACCTCGCGCACCGTTTCGGCCGAGGAACTGCACCGGCACGGCTCGGTGTTCAGCGTCGTGCCGCGCGAGCGGCTCACCGGGGCCGCACTGGAGATCGCCGGGGAGATCGCCGCCAAGGACGGCTACCTCATCCGGCTGGCCAAGGCCGCCATCAACGGCATCGATCCGGTCGACGTACGCCGCAGCTACCGCTTCGAGCAGGGCTTCACCTTCGAGGCCAACCTCAGTGGCGTCGCCGACCGTGTGCGCGACACCTTCGGCACGGACAAGGAGCAGCAGACGTGACACAGGACAAGACGATGACGGCCGACGACGTCGTCGGCCGGCTGGAGAGCGGCATGACGGTCGGCATCGGCGGCTGGGGGTCCCGCCGCAAGCCGATGGCCCTGGTGCGGGCGCTGCTGCGCTCGGACATCACCGACCTGACCGTGGTGTCGTACGGCGGCCCCGACGTGGGCCTGCTCGCGGCTGCGGGCAAGATCCGCAAGCTGGTCGCGGCCTTCGGAACGCTCGACTCGATACCGCTGGAGCCGCACTTCACGGCGGCCCGTCAGCGCGGCGCCTTCGAGATGGTCGAGATGGACGAGGCGATGATGATGTGGGGCCTGACGGCCGGCGCACAGCGGCTGCCGTTCATGCCGGTGCGCGCCGGTCTGGGCTCGGACCTGATGGAGGTCAACCCCGCTCTGCGTACGGTCACGTCTCCGTACGAGGACGGCGAGAAGCTGGTCGCGGCCCCGGCGCTGCGACTGGACGCGGCCCTGGTCCACCTCAACCGCTCCGACGCGCAGGGCAACGGCCAGTACCTGGGCCCCGATCCGTACTTCGACGACCTGTTCTGCGAGGCGGCCGACCAGGGGTTCGTCTCCTGCGAGCAGATCGTGGAGACGGCGGACCTGCTGAAGGAGCACGGTCCGCAGACGCTGCTGATCAAGCGGATGTTCGTGGACGGGGTCGTCGAGACGCCGAACGGGGCTCACTTCACTTCCTGCGTGCCCGACCACGACCGGGACGAGGCCTTCCAGCGCGCCTACGTCAAGGCCGCCCGCGACCCCGAGGCCTGGCCCGCCTTCGTCGAACGGTTCCTGTCCGGGGACGAGGCCGCCTACCAGGCCGCCGTCACCGCGTTCCACCAGGAGGAAGCATGAGCGGCACCGAGACCACCGGCATCCAGGCGCCGAGCCGCGCCGAGTACTGCGTGGTGGCCTGCGCAGAGGCCTGGCGGGACGCGGGCGAGATCCTCGCCAGCCCCATGGGCACCGTTCCCGCCATCGGTGCACGCCTGGCGCGGCTGACCTTCTCCCCCGAGCTGCTGCTGACCGACGGGGAGGCGCTGCTGATAGCCGACACCCCCGCCGTGGGGGCGAAGCCGGGGAGCATCGAGGGCTGGCTGCCGTTCCGCCAGCACCTGACGCTCACCGCCACCGGCCGCCGGCACGTGATGATGGGCGCCAGCCAGATCGACCGGCACGGCAACCAGAACATCTCCTGCATCGGCGACTGGGCCCGGCCCACCCGCCAGCTGCTCGGGGTGCGCGGCGCACCGGTCAACACTCTCAACAACCCCACCAGTTACTGGGTTCCCAAGCACTCGGCGCGCGTGTTCGTGGAGCACGTCGACATGGTCAGCGGAGTCGGCTACGACCGCGCGGCGGCGGCGGGTCCCTCCGCCACCCGATACCACCGCATCCCCGAAGTCGTCAGCAATCTCGGCGTCTTCGACTTCGAGACCCCCGACCGCACGATGCGGCTGCGCTCCCTGCACCCCGGCGTGAGTCTCGAACAGGTCACCGCGGCCACCGGGTTCGCCCTCACCGTTCCCGACGAGGTGCCGTTCACCCGGGAGCCCACGGAGGCCGAACTCCGGCTGATCCGTGAGGTCATCGACCCCAAGGGGCTGCGCGAGCGCGAGGTCCCGGCATGACCGGGCCCGAACCGTTCCCGACGGCGCTCACCGAGCTGACCGGGGTCCGTTACCCGATCGTGCAGACCGGAATGGGATGGGTGGCCGGTCCCCGGCTGGTGTCGGCCTCGGCGAACGCGGGGGCGCTCGGCATCCTGGCCTCCGCGACGATGACGGTCGAGCAGCTCCGCGCGGCGGTCCGCGAGGTGAAGTCCCGTACGGACGCGCCGTTCGGCGTCAATCTGCGGGCGGATGCGGGCGACGCGGGCGAGCGGGTCCGGATCATCATCGACGAAGGGGTGCGGGTGGCGTCCTTCGCGCTCGCCCCCTCCAAGGACCTGATCGCCAGGCTCAAGGACGCCGGCGTCGTCGTCATCCCGTCCATCGGCGCCCGCCGGCACGCGGAGAAGGTCGCCGCGTGGGGAGCCGACGCGGTGATGGTCCAGGGTGGTGAGGGCGGCGGCCACACGGGCGACGTCGCCACCACCGTGCTGCTCCCCCAGGTGGTGGACGCCGTCGGCATCCCCGTGATCGCGGCGGGCGGCTTCCACGACGGCCGCGGCCTCGTCGCCGCGCTGGCGTACGGGGCGGCCGGCATCGGGATGGGCACCCGCTTCCTGCTCACCTCCGACAGCACCGTCCCCGACGCGGTGAAGGCGAAGTACCTGGCCGCAACCGTCAAGGACGTCACGGTCACCACCCAGGTGGACGGCCTGCCGCACCGCATGCTGCGTACCGCCATGGTCGACTCGCTGGAGCGCTCCGGCCGCGCCACCTCCCTGCTGCGGGCCCTGCGGCACGCCTCGGCCTTCCGGAAGGAGTCCGGTGCGAGCTGGCCCCAGCTGGTCCGCGACGGACTGGCGATGAAGCACGGCAAGGAACTGACCTGGAGCCAGGTGCTGCTGGCCGCCAACACGCCGATGCTGCTGAAGGCCTCACTGGTCGAGGGGCGTACCGACATCGGAGTGATGGCCTCGGGCCAGGTGGCGGGCCTGATCGAGGATCTGCCGTCCTGCTCGGAACTGGTCGAACGCATCATGGACGAGGCGCGGACGGCCCTGAAGTCCCTGCCGGGGGTGGGCTGACGTTACGGCTGCCGGCAGGCGAGAGGCGGGCTGACCCCGTGGCTGCCGGCAGGCGAGGGGCGGTCCGACGCCATGGCCGCCGCCCCGCCTGCACGGGCACGTCGTACGACACCGCGGGCGGGGACCGGCCGCAGCCGGGGAGGTCGACCCGGATGACGTGGTGGTGGGCGGCCGGTGCCGGGATCATCGGGCTCCAGAGGCTCCCGGACGCCCCCGATCCGTGGATGAGCAACATCGGCGGCCCCTCCCTCGGGCCGTCGCGGACCACGTGCATCCCGTGCAAGAGCTCAACGTCGAATTCACTCATGCAGGGATGATGCCGGGGCTTCCTGCCGTCGGTCTTGTACACATGTCGCCGTGGGGGTGACGCCGGCCACCATGGCGGCACACAGGGGCCGGCGCCCCGGCGAGTACACCGCCGCGCCTTCCGGCCGGGTCACCGTCGCGGTGAAGGCCGTCCACGTCCGTCATCAAGCCCGCGGCGTCAGGTCCAGGGGGCGAACGGCGGGCGGGCCGGAGCGGGGCCGAGGGTGGTGGTGCCCGGTTCGGCGCGGTGCCCGAGGCCCGTCCGGTAGGCGTTCAGCGCCGCTTCCGTCCGGCCCTCGCTGCGCAGCAGGTCCCCCAGCAGCCGGCAGATGTCGGCGAGATCCCCGGCGGCGCCTGTCTGTTCGAGCAGGGAGAGCGCCGTGGCGTAGTGCAGCTCGGCGGCCTCCGCGTCCCCGGCCTCCTCCGCGATCAGCCCGAGAAGCCGGTGGGCGCCGCCGGCATGCACCGCACCGCGGCCGGGCTGGAGTCCGGCCAGCAGGCTTTCCAGGAGTTCCGCGGCCTCCGTCGACTTTCCCCGCCTGCGCAGGACGTCGGCGAGTTCCACCTCCACCTGTGACACGTACAGTGCCGCCCGCTTGGACACCAGCATCGAGTGCGCGGTACGCAGTTCCGTCTCCGCTCGCACGAGGTCGTCGTGCTGGGCCCAGACGTAGCCGCGCATCCAGTGGCAGTGGGCGAGTTCGGTACGGAGGTGCAGCTGCTGGTAGAGCTCGGTGGCCCGCTCCAACGACGCCTGGGCGGCGTCGACCCTGCCTTCGGCGAGCAGTGTGCGGGCCACCGTCCGGTGCATGCCGGCGACCAGAGCGGGGTCCGAGACCTGGGGCACCAGGGCGAGTGCGAGTTCAGCGGCCTGCGCGGCGCGGGCATGGGCGCCCATGTCCATGTACGGGGCGATCGAGGCCGTGTAGAGCTGGAGCAGCGCTCCCGGGTCGTGCAGCCCGGACGTGTTCAGTTCGTCGATCGCGCTTTCCAGCAGGTAGCACGCATAGCGCAGTTCACCTGCCAGGTAGTGGGCGACCGACCTTCCCCGGACCGCCCGGGCACGGGCGGGCAGGGGCTGGTCGGCCAGCGCGCGTTCCGCCGCCTCGAACCGGGCCAGGGCATCGGTCAGTTCGCCGGTCTCCAGCGCGCATTCCCCGAGGCCCACGAGCGCTGCCGCCCGTTCCTGTGCCAGTCCGTACTCCTCGGCCCGGCCGAGGATCTGCTCATAGGCGGACCGCGCGTCCGCGGCGTCCTCGACCGCCAGTACCCGATGGGCGTCGGCCAGCTCCATGCGCAGGGCCGTGGCGATGTGGGTGGGCTTGCCCGTGGCGAGCTCCTCGTGGTCGACGCCGAGCCGTTCGGCGATGTACCGGAGGGCGGCTTCGGATGGCCGCACCTTGCCGGCTTCCAGGGTGGAGACGTACGCGGCTGTGTACACGGGCTCGGCAAGCTGCCGCTGCGTCAGTTCGTGTTCCTTGCGGAGGCGCTTCACCCGACGGCCGATCGCGGCCGGCGCGTCCTGCTCCTCCGCCTGCTCCCGGTGCGGCCGGCCGGAAGCCTCATCCCCGGTCGTGCGCTCCGGTTCGCCGGTCGCCCTGCTGGTTCCCACCATGGCTGCCCCTCGTCCTGCGTCCGCCGGTGGTCACCGGCTGCTTCGTGCCTCTGCGACTACTGAACCGAGGAGACCGCCGGCCGTCGCCGTCCCATACTGCCGCCCGGCTTTCCGGGGCGCCGCCTGCCGCACCCCGTCTGCGCCGGGGCCGGCGGGACTGTTGCCAACAGCTCGCCACCCAGCCTAGGTTATGCGACACGTTAACCGTATTTACATTATGGATTTACTTCATTTCGGATCCGGCCGACAGAATGAGGATTGGCATGCACACCCCCAGAGCAGCCGTCATATCCGTGGGCGTCGCGCTCACAGCGATCATGGGGGCGGCCCTCGCCGCTCCCGCGTCCGCCGTGGACCCGGAGCCCGCCCCGAGCCCGCGCGTCACCGTCGAGTACTTCCCCCAGCCCGGCGGCGAGGGCCGCCGGACCGAGGTACCGGTCAACACGGACACGGTGCCCCGTAGTTCCGCCGCACGGAGCGCGGCACCCGCCGCGGAGACCACGGACGGGGAGGTCGGGGAGCTTTCCGTGACGGGCGCCTCGGCCGACCGGCTCGACGTGGTGATCGTCGGCGACGGCTACACCGCCGACCAGCAGGACGCCTTCCACACCGCGGCGGCCACGAAGTGGGCGGCCATCACCGGCATCGAGCCGTACTCGAGCTATCAGGGCCTGATGAACGTGTGGACCGTCGACGCGGTGTCCGCCGAATCCGGCATCACGGGTGACCCCACCGCCGACGTCACCAAGGACACCGCGCTCGGCAGCTACTTCTGGTGCTCGCAGACCGAACGCCTGATCTGCGCCGACATCGACAAGGTCGCCTCCTACGCGGCCAAGGCCCCCGAGGCCGACCTGGTCATCGTCATCTCCAACTCCACCAAGTACGGCGGCGCCGGCTACTCGGGCCTGGAGGCGGAGGGCTACCCGTTCGACGGCGTCTCCACCCTCTCCTCGGACAACGCGCAGTCGAGCATGATCGCCGCACACGAGATCGCCCACTCGGTCGGACTCCTGGCGGACGAGTACACGTACGACAGTTACGGCACCTGGTCGGGCGGCGAGCTCCCCGACATCAACTCCAGCATCTTCACCACAGAACAGATGGCCGCGAACCAGACCAAGTGGTACCGCTGGCTCGGCGAGACCGACCCCACGGGCGGCACCGTCGGCACGTACGAGGGCAGCAGCTACTACCCCTTCGGGATCTACCGCCCGACCGGCAACTCCATCATGCGGGCCCTGAACATCAGCGAGTTCAACCTCCCCGGACGCGAGGCCATGATCGCCGGCTTCTACCGCGAGGCCAACGCGCTGAGCAGCAAGGTCAGCCTGAGCAGCGCGGTCCTCAGGACCAGCCGCATCAAGGTCTCGCGGGCCGAGCTCACCGGCCTGGCCGCGCCGGAGCTGCGCTGGTACGTGGACGGCCGGCCCGTGAAGCGGGCACAGGGTCTCTCCTCCGTCGTCCCCGCCGCACTGGGTGTGCCCGCGGACGGCAGGACGCACACCGTCACGGTCACGTCCGTGGACCGGACCGCGTCGGTCCGCGACCCCGAGGTCCGCGCCGAGACCACCGAGAAGCTGACCTGGACGGTCAAGGCATCCGGGCACAAGGGCCACAAGCAGCACTGACGGACGGCCGCACGACGGCAGCCGGCACCTACCACTCCGCCGGGCCGGGACTCATGGTCCCCGCCCCGGGGCGTCGTCCCCCCCCCCATTGTGGGGCGGGGAGGGCATGCCCCACGAAGGCCCGTGGTGCCGGGCGACGGGAGGGGGCGCGG
>NZ_JBEOVJ010000099.1:0-28644 GCF_040295435.1 Streptomyces sp. NPDC002809 | reverse complement strand
TGACGTGTCTTCTTCCGTTCTCCCCGTAAACTACGGAGGGTGCCCCGGACCACTCGTTCCACGAGTGGTCCGGGGCTCCGTCGTATGTCAGGCGTCCCGTGAGCCCGGCGGCAGCGCCGCGGGCTGGACCCGTCCCGCGTGCCGCCCGACCCGCTGCCACGAGCCCAGGCTGCCGGTGTGGCTGCTCGGGCCGCTGCCGTGCCCTGTGCCGCCGGCGCTGCTCCCCGCCGCACTGTGCCCGGAGTGCGCGGAGTGGACGCTCAGCGAGGTGTGCGAGCCGAAGAACCCGGCACCGAAGGTCGGCAGGCCCAGACTCTCCTCGCCGCTCCGATCACCCGGCAGCGCCCTGAACGACCTGCGGTACTCGGAGTACAGCGCGTCGTAGATCGGGGTGTGGGACGGGCCGCCCGAAGGTTCCTGCGCGGGACGCATGGCAGGGATCGGGCTCGGACGCTGGTGGGAGGGGTCGTATGAGTGCACGTATGTGCCAACGACCCCGCCGTCCGTCGGATGCGGCCCCGCGGGAGAAATAGCTGTTCGTCGCGGGTGCGCGGGGTGCGCGGACATGATCAGGTCCCGGCCAGCGGCATGGCGGCCGCAACCAGGAACCCGCCGGCCGCCGCCTTCTCCAGGGCATCGCGCAGCAGGTCCTCGCGCGGCTGCTGGCCGATCGAACCGGCCGGTGCGGCATAGACCAGCACGGTCTGCGACTTGTTGGCCGCGGTCCGCCAGCCCTCCGTGACCTGAAGGGGCGCGTGCGCCTGCCACCAGGCCACCGGAGCGCCGCCGCCCGTGCCCGGCTGGAGCACCGCGTGAAGCTGTCCCATGGCGAGCAGGATGGACCAGCCGTGCAGCACCTCCGGGACCTGATCCATCCGGTGGACCGGCCGGAAGTTCTGCTCCAGCAGCAACTGCAGGAACTCGTCGCCGCCGCTGCCGTCGGTGCCGGGGCGGGCGATCGCCCCGGTCGGCTCGACGACCAGGGCGGGGTGGAGCTCGTCGTCGATCAGGACGAGGCCGCTGGTGATGCCGAGCACCGCCTGCTCGGGGACCGACAGGCCCGGGCCCACCTCCTGCTCACTGCCGGTGATGCTGCGTACGGCCCCCTGCAGCTGTTCCTCGGCCACCTGGACCACCTGTGAGGGGATGCAGGTCGCGTGGGCGAAGGCGAGGACTGCGGTCTCGTCGCCGACGAACAGCACCGTGCTGGTGCGCTCCTGCTCGGAGTCGCCGGGGGTGCGGCAGGAGGTGCAGTCGTAACTGCCGGGGGCGTTGTCGCCGACGAGCAGCCGGTCGGCTTCGGCGTCGCCGATCTCGGCGCGTACGTCCTCGCTGACGTCGAGCATGCGCGGCACGGGTGGCTCCTCGAACTCGGTACGTGCGCCGGGCGGTTCCCGGCTCATGAAGAGACAACGGGTGAGCCGCGGTCGGGGTCACGCGGGAAGGGGAACGGAATCGAACCGTCCAGGGCGATCAGGTCGCGAACGAGTGGGCGATACCTGGACAAATGCTGAACTGGCGGAACCTGCCGCAGGCCCCCTGTCCTCTCGGCGGGGGCGGGGCGGGCGGAGGGGCGGCCCGCCCCGGCGGGCCCCCGTGAACGGCGTCCGCCCGGATGCCCAGACCGGCGGCCGCTCCGACGTCCGCACTGATGTCCACCCGGAGTGCGCCTTGCTGCGCGGGCCGGAATGCGGATGATCCGGGTGTCCGCCATACGGGCAGAAGGGGGCGATGCGGGGCGGGTCGGTGGTGGGATGGTGTGGATATCATCACCACGAGATAAGGGTGCGATAAGGAAGAGTGAATTCCCGGTGGTGTGTTCATTTACGGGTGGTCATTGCGACGTGAAACCGAAGTCACCCGGGAGTGGGTATTGCCCTCGTTTTCCGGGTCGTCCCGGCCCTGTTTCGGTGATCGTCTTCGGCTCTGTGTGATTACTGTGCGTCCGCCGAATCATGCGTCCGAACGAATGACATCGAGGGGAACGCGTGTGGTGATTCTGTGACACAAGCGTGACCGGCGAGGTACGTGGGGATGCGATGTGACCAGGTGGCGCCCCGGCTTCCGCCGCCGCCCGGGGCCGCCTACGGTGGGAGGCATGGCATCCGTACCGATCCCTTCCGCCCAGCCGGACGACACCCCCGGCGCCTACGTCGGCCTTGCCGCCGAGACCGCCGAACGGCGGGCCCGGGAGCGCGGCTGGGCCACTGTCAGAGCGCTGCCGCCGGGCACGGTCATCACCATGGAGTTCCGGAGCGGCCGGATCAATTTCGAGGTCGACGCGGGCGTCGTCAGACGCTGCTGGACCGGCTGAGGGCTCCGTACGGCCCCTGCGCATCACCCCGCGTATGACTGAAGGCCCCGACTCCGGTCGGGGCCTTCAGTCATACGCGGGGTGGGCTGTGCGCACCGCTCCCGCGGTTCTGCGGGTCAGCCACCGGTCATGGGCCGGGCGGGAGCCGGACCGCCGCGGGGCGTACGGTCCGCGTGCGGCGGGCGCCGGCTGCCTGCCGGGGTGACCGGGGTCCGCTCGGAGCGCGCCGGGTGCCCCTGGTACGCGGGCGGCGCTGTGTGGGCGCGCGGGCGGCTGCCGGTGGCCGTGACCACTGCTGTCTGGTGCCCGCTCGCCCCGGAAGCCGCCCCGGAGGCAGTCCCGGGCGCCGTGTGGGCCGGGCTCCGGACCGGCTCGGAGGCGGCCTGCCGGCCTGCTGCCACGGGCTGGGGGGCGCCCGCCGTGACGGGTGCCGGTGCCGCGGTCCTGCCACGCGCACTCAGCCACTCACGGGCGGCGAAGATCCAGTTCTCGGCCCGGGTGATCAGCGGCTCGACCCAGGGCAGGCCCAGGAGGATCAGCAGCCCTGCCGCCCAGCCGAGGACCACGTCGCTGAGCCAGTGCGTACCGAGGTAGACCGTCGTCAGGCCGACCCCCAGCGAGACGATCGCGGACATGGCCGACAGATAGCGCCTGGCTCGCGGCGTGGCGGCCAGGTAGGCGAGGATTCCCCAGGTCACAACGGCGTTGGCGGTGTGTCCTGACGGAAATATATCGCCGCCGGCGAAGAGTTCGGCCGATCCGATCTGGGTCGCGTAGTGCGGGCCGAGCCGGCCGAGGCCGATCTTGACCGCGCCCACCGTCACATTGAGCAGCAGGAGCGAGGCGCCCAGCGTCAGCAGGGGCCGCAGGGTGTGCTGCCGCCAGGAGCGCCAGCCCAGCCAGCAGGCGACCATGACCGCCGTCGGTCCGCGCTGGCCGAGGACGACGTAGTAGTCGAGGAAGGCGTGGATGCTGGGCCACTGCTGGTACGGCCGGAAGAGCATGACCTTCCAGTCCAGGGTCACCAGCCAGGAAGACATGAGCACGGCAATGACGATGGCCAGATAGAACGCCAACGTCCCGCCGAAGAGAGCGATGCGGTGGCGACTCATCCGCGGTGTCTCTATCTTCGGCGGTTCCGGCTCCCGGTCCAGACGGGCAAAGATGTCGGTACGCACCCAATCGACGTTACAGCGAGTGAGTGGGTGACCCGGCCGATCCGGCCGCTTTGTGATGACGATGTGATGTGGACTATGTCTCGGCGCGGCTCGTTTTTCCGGGTGTTCTGAGAGTCCTGGCTTCCTCCCGTTTCATTTTTTGGCGGGTATTCCGTAAGTGCATTCGGGCATTGACGGAATAGCGCGCCGGATGGCGAAGTGGATTAGTCACGAGGACCCTCGGGGTCGAACGGACGGTGTCGGTCCGGTTACTGCGCGGCTGTGGGCGGTGTGTCGCGGAGGGTTCGCGCGGCCGCCCGGGCCCGCTGCCCGCGCGGCAGGACTGCCGGTTCTCGCAGGTCGGGGTGGCGCCCCGGAGGGCCCGGGACGGGCGGCCGCAGTGGCGTACGCCACACTCGGCGGCATCGGCAGGTATGAGATGGGCCACGTGTACCCCTGTCGAACTCGCGTACTCTGACGGATCACTCGCCCGTCGATGCCGGGCCCGGAGGGACAGCGACGCTGAATTCCCCGGGGGCCCGCCGAGCGTGAGGGACCTTCTGGGAGGTAGATGCATGTCCGGGACGACCACCGCCCGAATCCGTCTGCGCGAAGCCGCCGACGGAGCCAATCGATGGCTCGTGCTGGTCGTCCTCTGCCTCAGCCTGCTGCTCGTGGCACTCGACGCGACCGTGCTCCACGTCGCCGTCCCCGCCGTCACGGAGGATCTGCGGCCCAGCGCCGTCGGTCTGCTGTGGATCGTGGACGTCTACCCGCTGGTCTGCGCGTCCCTGCTGATCCTCTTCGGAACGCTCGGTGACCGGGTCGGACGCCGGCGCGTCCTGCTGCTCGGCTACGCGCTCTTCGGGGTCGCCTCCGCCGTCGCGGCCATGGCCGACAGCGCGGGCGTGCTCATAGCGGCGCGGGCACTGCTCGGCGTCGGCGGCGCGATGATCATGCCGGCGACGCTGTCGATCCTCCGGCAGGTGTTCCCCGACCGCCGCGAGCGGGCCATGGCGATCGGCGTGTGGAGTGCCGTCGCCGCCGTCGGAGCCGCCACCGGACCGGTCATCGGCGGCTTCCTCGTCGAGCACTTCTGGTGGGGCTCGGTCTTCCTGATCAACATTCCGCTGATGGCCCTGATCCTGCCGGTCGGCCGGCTCCTGCTCCCGGAGTCGCGTGGCAGCGACGACGGACCCTGGGACGTGTTCGGTGCGCTGATGGCCGCCGCGGGCGTGCTCGGCGTCGTCCTCGGTGTGAAGCGTGCGGGGACCGGAGAGGAGCTGCTCGGCCCGGGCACGCTCGTGCCGCTGCTGGCCGGGGCCGTGCTGCTGGTCGCGTTCGTCCGGCGCCAGAAGCGGCGGACACATCCGCTGATCGACATCGGGATGTTCTCCAGGCCCGCCTTCACCACGGCGGTGGGCTGCATCGTCCTCGCCATGCTGGCCCTGGTCGGCCTGGAGCTCATCGCCGTCCAGTACCTCCAGCTCGTCCTGGACCTCAGTCCGCTGGAGACCGGTCTGCGGCTGCTGCCGCTCACTTTCGCCGCCATGGCCGCGGGTGCCACCGGCTCGTACAGCCTGCGCCGGATCGGGCCGCGCCGGATGGTCGGCTGGGGCTTCGTCCTCACTGCGGTGGCGGTGCTGATGCTGACCGCGATGGGGCAGCACGACCGGCCCGGCCTGCTGACCGTGTCCTTCGTCGTGCTGGGCTTCGGTCTGCAGTCCACGCTCTTCGGCGCGTACGAGTCCATGCTCAGCGAGGCGCCGGCCGAGCGGGCCGGCGGGGCGGCCGCGATAGGCGAGACCGCCTACCAGCTGGGTGCCGGCATGGGGATCGCCCTGCTCGGCAGCGTGATGAACGCCGCGTACGTCCCCGGCCTGGCCAAGCTCCCCGATGAGGGGATCCCCGCCTCCGCCGGTGCCGCGGCCTCGCGCTCCCTCGGTGAGGCGTACCAGGTGGCCTCGCAGCTGGGCGGTCCGCTCGGCGCCGTACTGCGCGACACCGCCCGGAACGCCTTCGTCGGCGGGCTGCACATCACCTTGCTGGTCAGCGCGGGTCTGCTGCTGCTCGGGGCGCTTGCCGCGCTGAGGCTGCCGCGCGTGATGGAGTGCCCGCCGCTGCTCTGTGAACCCCAGGAGCCCGCGGAGGGCCCCGGGGTGCCCGCGGCCAGGAACGCGCAGGAGCCCCTCGGCCACGGCGAGCTCCCCAGCTCCCGCGAGATCCCGGTCCAGGAGCGGTCCGAGGCGCTGCTCCGGCTGCCCGCGCGGCGCAGGCCGGCCGAGGCGACGGGCTCTGGACGCGCGGCACACTGAGTCGTAACGTCGGCACGACGCCGTAACTAACGCTGCTAGTTTTTGGCGCCCCCCACCGACATCGGTACCGTGCGAGCCGCCGGAGGCACTCCCTCATGTCCACCGCTCCGTCCTCGAAACTCCCGCCCTTCGACCCCCGCGACCCGATCGGCATCGACGACCTCCTGGGTGCCGAGGATCTCGCGATCCGCGACACGGTCCGCGTCTGGGCCGCCGACCGCGTCCTGCCGCACATCGCCGAGTGGTACGAGAACGGCGAGCTGCCCGGCATCCGCGAGCTGGCCCGCGAACTCGGTTCGCTCGGGGCCCTGGGCATGTCCCTCCAGGGTTACGGCTGTGCGGGCGCCACCGCGGTCCAGTACGGGCTGGCCTGCCTGGAGCTGGAGGCCGCCGACTCGGGGATCCGCTCACTCGTCTCCGTACAGGGCTCCCTCGCCATGTACGCCATCCACCGCTTCGGATCCGAGGAGCAGAAGCAGCGGTGGCTGCCCGGAATGGCGGCCGGCGAGATCATCGGCTGCTTCGGTCTCACCGAACCGGACCACGGCTCCGACCCCGCCGGCATGCGGACGTACGCCAAGCGCGACGGTGAGGACTGGGTCCTCAGCGGCCGCAAGATGTGGATCACCAACGGATCGGTCGCCGGGGTCGCCGTGGTCTGGGCGCAGACCGACGACGGCGGCGAGGGCAGCGGCATCCGCGGGTTCGTGGTGCCCACCGACGCGCCAGGCTTCTCCGCGCCGGAGATCAGGCACAAGTGGTCCCTGCGCGCCTCGGTCACCAGCGAGCTGATCCTCGACGAGGTGAGGCTGCCGGCCGACGCCGTGCTGCCGGGCGTCACCGGACTGCGCGGCCCGCTCAGCTGTCTCAGCCATGCCCGCTACGGCATCGTCTGGGGAGCCATGGGCGCCGCCCGGTCCAGCTTCGAGGCGGCCGTCGACTACGCGAGGACGCGTGAGCAGTTCGGGAAGCCGATCGGCGGCTTCCAGCTCACCCAGGCCAAGCTCGCCGACATGGCCGTCGAACTGCACAAGGGGATCCTGCTCGCCCACCACCTCGGCCGTCGGATGGACGCGGGCAGGCTCCGTCCGGAGCAGGTCAGTTTCGGAAAGCTGAACAACGTGCGGGAGGCCATCGAGATCTGCCGCACCTCGCGCACGATCCTCGGCGCCAACGGGATCTCGCTGGAGTACCCGGTGATGCGCCACGCGACGAATCTGGAGTCGGTGCTCACCTACGAAGGAACCGTGGAGATGCACCAGCTGGTGCTGGGCAAGGCGCTCACCGGTCTGGACGCGTTCCGGTAGACGGGGGTCGCGGCCGGACCGATCCGGTGAGCGCCCCGCTCAGCTCTGGTTGAAGAAGCCGTCGGCCGGCCGGCCGGCGGCTTCGCCGTTGACGACCTGGGTGTCGGCGGGGGTCAGCAGGAAGACCCGGGTGGCCACGCGGTCGATCGACCCGCGCAGTCCGAAGATCAGTCCCGCGGCGAAGTCCACCACGCGCTTGGCGTCGGCGGAGTCCATGGATGTGAGGTTCATGATCACCGGGACGCCGTCCCGGAAGAGCTCTCCGATGCTCCGGGCGTCCCGGAAGCTGTCCGGGGTCACCGTGGCGATCCGGCGGCCCGTCTCCTCGGCCGCCTCCGAGGCCACCTGCACCCGCGGATCGGTCACCCAGGCCTGACCGGTCCCGGTCCGTGCACCTTCGGCGTACTCGTCGTCGTCGTAGTACCGCTCGTCGTTGTCCTCTACGAGGCCCAGCCAGGCACTCGCCTTGCGCACCGATCCCATGGACGCCTCCTCTCACCGCGGTTCCTTGGCGTTCCGCATGTCTTTCGTATCCCTATGGTCGTCCATGATGCGGATCGTGCGCCAAGGGGATAGGCGGCGCGCAGGGCATTCGTGACGGTACTGGTGCAGAAGATGTGGCGATTCGTCAAGGTTCCTCCTGCATAAGGGCCCTGGGGATAAGAAAATATGCTCCTCCGGTCCGTACGGGTGACATGGGGGACGTACGGGTGAACGGGTCACTCGATACGATGCACGTCGCGCACGCGCCCGACTGCGGCGCACAGGTGAACGGCTCCCGGGGGGACGGCTGTGTTCGGAATCGTGAGGCCCTGTACTCATCGCTTGACGGAAGGGCTCAAGGCGGAGTGGATGGCCCATCTCTGTGGGCTCTGTCTCGCGCTTCGCTCCGACCATGGGCAGTTCGCCCGGATCGTCACGAACTATGACGGCCTGATCGTCTCGGTCCTGACGGAGGCTCAGACCGAACGCACCCCCGCGCAGCGGCGCACAGCGGGGCCCTGCCCCCTGCGCGCCATGCGCACCGCCCCCGTCGCGCGCGGCGAGGGCGCCAGGCTCGCGGCCGCGGTCTCGCTGGTGCTTGCCTCCGCCAAGGTGCGCGACCACGTGGCCGACCGGGACGGCCTGTTGGCGCGCCGCCCGGTCGCCGCGGCCGCCCGCAGGGTGGCGGCGGGCTGGGACCGGGCCGGGGCGCGCACCGGCGCGCAGCTCGGTTTCGACACGGCGCTGCTCGTCGACGCCGTCGACCGGCAGACCGGCATCGAGCTGCTCGCGGGGCCCGGCACCCCGCTGCTGACGGTTACGGAGCCCACCGAGACAGCCACCGCGGCGGCCTTCGCGCACACCGCCGTACTCGCGGGCAAGCCGCAGAACGCCGAGCCGCTCGCCGAGGCCGGGCGCCTCTTCGGCCGCCTCGCGCATCTGCTGGACGCCGTGGAGGACCAGGAAGCTGACGCCGCGTCGGGTGCCTGGAACCCGCTCACCGCGACCGGCACCTCGCGTACGGAGGCCAGGCGGCTGTGCGACGACGCGCTGCGCGGCGTACGGCTGGCGCTGCGCGACGCGGAATTCACCGACGACAAGCTCGCCCATGTGCTGCTGGCGCACGAACTGCGGCGTTCGGTGGACCGGGCCTTCGCCACGGATGTCTGTTCCCATCAGGGTGGCGGGCTCCTGACCGAAGCCGTCCATCCGTCAGGAGGGCGGCCCACGGCGTCGTTCGGGCCGCCCCCGGGCAATCCGTACGCCCCCACCGGGCCCGGGGGACCCTTCGGTCCGCCGCAGCCGCCGGAGCCCCCGCGCGACCGGCGCGGTCTCGTCATGGGGTGTCTGGTGTGGGCGGGGCTCGCCTGCACCTGCCAGATGTGCTGCGGCACCTTCGACGACCCGTGGAGCCGGCAGCGGCGCGAGGGGCTGTGCAGTCAGTGCGACTGCGGGGACTGCTGTGAGGCGTGCGACTGCTGCAGCGGCTGCGGGGACTGCTGCGACGGCTGTGACTGCTGCGGATGCGACTGCAGCTGCTGACCTTGCGTCACGCGGCGCTGCTGCGGCTGCTGACCGTCAGTCATGCGGGGCGACCGCGGCCCGCTTCCTTGCGATGCGGGCGCGGCCACGGCTGCTGACCTCGTGTCACTTGATCTCGGGCGGCGAGATCTGCGAGGTCCTGACGGCCGAGGCGGAGATACCCCACTTCTTCAGGATCCGGTCGTAGGTGCCGTCCGCCTTGAGGCGGTTGACGGCCGCCTGGAAGGCGGGCGCCAGCGGGGTGCCCTTCTTGAAGGCGAAGCCGACGTCGAGACGCTTGAACTCGTTGAGGAAACGCACACCCTCCTGCTGCTGCACGGCGTACCTGAGCCCGTTGATGGTCGACATCACCACGTCCGTACGCCCCTGCTGGAGTGAGGTCCAGACGGCCGACGCATCGGAGTACGTCTTCACGTCGTACGCCTTCTTGCCGGCCTCGGAGCACCGGTGCCGGTTCTCCGCCAGCGTCACCTCGAACGTGGTGCCCGCCGCGGTGCCGACGGTCAGGCCGCAGAGCTGGGTGAGATCGGTGATCTCGGCCAGCTTGCTGTCGTCACGGACCGCGAAGCCCTGGCCGTCGTTGAGGTAGGTGACGAAGTCGATCGTCCGGCTGCGTTCGTCGGTCACGCCGAAGTTGCCGGTGCCCACCTCGTACTTCCCGCTGTCGAGCGCGGGCAGGATCGCCTCGAAGGCGGCGACCTCCCGCTTCGGCTTCAGCCCGAGCACCTTGGCCACGGCGTCCCCGAAGTCGATGTCGGTGCCGGCCAGGGTCGTACCGTCCGTGAGATAGGTGGCGCCGGGTGGGCTGCCGACGCTGGAGGCGATGTTCAGGGTGCCTGAGGAGCGGACCTCGGCGGGCAGCAGGGCAGCCGCGGCCGCGTCCTTCCTCACTCCCGACACGACGTCGGTGGTGGGGACCGCGCCCTTGGCGGCGGAACCGGCCGCGCCCGCGGGGGCGGCCGCCGGATCACCCGACCCGCACGCGGTCAGCGTCAGCGTGGCGGCGGTGATCAGCGCGAAGGCAGCGGTGTGCCGGGTACGGGGCATGAGGGGTGGTTCTCCAGTTTCGTCGGCCGTGGACGGGCGCGGGGCAGCGCGCGACGGCCCACGGACGGGGCGGAGGAAGGCGGGACACGACGGAAGACCGGTGTGAGGGGAGGGTGGTGCGGTGTTGTGTACGCGAGGGCACGCGGGGGAGAACTCGGACGCCGTTCACGGCGCGAGCAGGAATGCGGGGCGGAGCAGGGCGTCAGCTCAACAGGAACAGGACCACACGCGACCGAAGTCGATGTGGGAGCGCTTGACCAGCCACTGCTGCGAATACATGGCCCAAGTGGAACAGGCATCCGGTGGTCCGTCAACTGACATGAGACGTACGGCTCACAGTGTGGACAGGGTTGACAAGCCGCTGCGAACAGCGCTTACCTCGGAGGCGGATCGGGCTGAGGGGCCCGGTCCCTGTTGTGTTCCACCGTTGTGTTCCGTGCCGAGGGCGCGCCCCGTGTTCGATCGCCGCATCCACGGAGCCCTCGCATGTCCGCACAGACAGACTCCCTTCCGCCGGCCCTCCCGGCCGAGCACCTCGAAGACAACGATGCCGACCGGCTGCGGATCGTCCCCGTGCGCCGGACGGGCCAGTGGACGGCGGCCGCCGCCGTACTGATCGCCCTCGGCCTCGCACTGAACTCCGTCATCCGCAACGAAGCCTTCCAATGGGATGTCGTCGGCGACTACTTCACCACCACGGCGGTGCTGCGCGGCCTCTGGCTCACGCTCTGGCTCACCGCGCTCGTGATGGCGCTCGGCTTCGCGCTGGGGACGCTGCTCGCCGTCCTCAGACTCTCCGTCAACCGCGTGCTCCAGGCGGTCGGCTGGGGGTACGTATGGCTCTTCAGGTCCACCCCGATCCTGGTCCAGCTGCTGTTCTGGTTCAACATCGGAGCGCTCTACCCGGAGATCCTCGGCGTCCGTACCGTCAACCTCCTCGGCCCCGTCACGGTCGCCGTCATCGGACTGACGCTCCACGAGGCCGCGTACGCGGCGGAAGTCGTCCGCGGCGGCATCCTGTCCGTGGAACGCGGACAGCTGGAGGCCGCCCAGTCCCTCGGCCTCGGCCCGTGGCGGCGGCTGTACCGGATCGTGCTGCCGCAGGCGATGCGCTCCATCGTGCCGCCCGCCGGGAACATGCTCATCGGCACCCTCAAGGGCACCTCGATCGTCAGCATCATCGCCGTGCAGGACCTGTTGTACTCGGTCCAGCTCGTCTACCACCGCACCTACCAGGTCATCCCGCTGCTGCTGGTCGCCACCCTCTGGTACGTCGTCGTGACCTCGCTGCTCGGCGTCGGCCAGCACTACGTCGAGCGTTACTACGCGCGCGGCACCGGGGACGCCCGGTGAACGCCGTCCCGACGCTCGTCGTCATCGGCGCCGGACCGCGCGGCACCGGTCTCATCGAGCGCATCGCGGCCAACGCCCCCTCGCTGTACGGCGACCGGCCGCTGGACATCCATCTCGTCGACCCGTTCCCGCCCGGCGGCGGCCGGATCTGGCGCCACGACCAGTCGCCGCTGCTGTGGATGAACTCCATGGCCGAGGACGTCACCATGTTCACCGACGACACCGTCCGCCAGGAAGGTCCCGTACGGCCGGGGCCGGCGCTCGACGCCTGGGCGGCCGACGTGCGCGAGGGGCGGACCGAGCCCGGGCCGCACATCGCCGACGAACCCGGACTCCGCGACGAGATAGCGGAGTTGAGGGGACCGGACTTCCCGAGCCGGCGGCTGCAGGGCGCCTATCTGCGCTGGGTGTACGAGCAGTCGGTGGCCGCGCTCCCGCCCACCGTCACCGTCCACGAGCACCGCGTCCGGGCCCTGCGCGTCACCGGCCCCCGCGGCGGCCGCCAGTCCGTCCACCTGGAGGGCGGCGCCGAACCGCTCACCGCCGACCTCGTGGTCCTCACCATCGGCCACCTCGACGCCGAACCGGACGACGAGCAGCGGCGGCTGTCCCGCTTCGCGGACCGGCACGGCCTCATCCACCTGCCGCCCGACTTCACCGCCGACAGCGACCTGAGTGCCCTGCCCGCAGGTGAACCCGTCATAGTCCGGGGCTTCGGACTCGCCTTCATCGACCTGATGGTGCTGCTCACCGAGGGCCGCGGCGGACGGTACGAGAACGGCACGTACCTGCCCTCCGGGAAGGAACCCGTCCTGTACGTCGGATCGCGGCGCGGTGTCCCGTACCACTCCAAGATCGGATACGTCCGGCCCGGCGAGCGGCCGCCGGTCCCGCGCTTCTTCGGCCCCGACCGGGCCGAGGAACTCCTGAACCGGCCGGAGCCACCCGACTTCCACCGCGACATATGGCCCCATGTCGACAAAGAGCTCGGCTACGCCCACTACCACCGCCTCTTCGCCTCCCACCCGGAGCGCACCGCGGCCGACTGGAGCGCCTTCGAGGAGCAGTACGCGGCCGCCGACCCGGGCAGCGCCGAACTGCGGGCGGTGATCGCCGCGGGCGTCCCCGACCCCGCCGACCGGCTCGACCTGGCGGCGCTCGACCATCCGCTGGGCGGGGTGCGCCACACGTCGGCCGCCTCCTTCCAGGAGGCGACGCGCGCCTACATCACCGCGGACCTGGCCCGCCGGCACGATCCCGGACACAGCGAGGACCTCGCCGTCTTTCTCGGACTGCTCTCCGTATACGGCCAGTTGATCCGGTTCGGCGACATCGGGGACTGGTGGCACGGCTTCTTCAGCTACCTCGCCTCCGGGCCGCCCGGCCCCCGGCTGCGACAGCTGCTCGCCCTCTCCCGGGCCGGTGTCGTCCGCTTCCTCGGAGCCGGGACGACAGTCGAGACCGACGAGGAACAGGGCCTCTTCCGGGCAGGCGGCGCCACGGTGCCGGGGGAGCGGACCGAGGCCCGCGCCCTCGTCGAGGCCAGGCTGCCCGACCCCTCGCCGCGACGCACCCGCAGCACCCTGCTCCGGGCGCTGTACGAGGACGGGGCCGGCGCCACCGCCACCGGACTGCTCGCGGTCGACCCCGGCGACGGCCGGATCCTGGACCGCGACGGCTCCCCGCACCCCCGCCGCTTCGCGCTCGGCCCGCACACCGCGGCGCGCACGGGCGGTGCCTTCACCCGGCCGCGCACCGGCGGCCCGGCCTTCGGGCAGAACGACGCCACCGCACGCGCCGCTCTCACCTTCCTGCGCGACCTCGGCCGTACCGATGGCTGACCGGCGCGCGCACCCCCGATCCGAACCGCCCGAGGACATCACCATGAAGACGATCAGCCGTCCCCCGAAGAGCGAACCGGCCACCGCACCCGCCCACGGGGCCGCCGCCGCGCCCATGGTGGAGATCCGGGGCGTGCACAAGAGCTTCGGCTCCCTGGACGTCCTGCGCGGCATCGACCTGTCCGTACGCACCGGCGAAGTGACCGTGATCCTCGGCCCCTCCGGTTCGGGGAAGTCGACCCTTCTGCGCACGATCAACCACCTGGAGAAGGCGGACCGCGGATCGATCACGGTCGACGGGGAGTTCGTCGGCTACCGCAGGAAGGGCGACAAGCTGTACGAACTCCCCGAGCGCGAGGTACTGCGCCGCCGCACGCGGATCGGCTTCGTCTTCCAGAACTTCCACCTCTTCCCCCACCTCACCGTCCTGGAGAACGTCACCGAGGCCCCGGTGGCCGCGCTCGGCCGTACGAGGAAGGAGGCCGTCGACGCCGCGCACCGGCTCCTCGCCCGCGTCGGGCTCGACGACAGGGCGACGGCGTACCCGAAGCAGCTCTCCGGCGGTCAGCAGCAGCGCGTCGCCATCGCGCGGGCGCTGGCCCTCGAACCGAAACTGCTGCTCTTCGACGAACCCACCTCCGCGCTCGACCCCGAACTCGTCGGCGAGGTCCTCGACGTGATCAAGGACCTGGCGGAGCAGGGCACCACGATGATCGTCGTCACGCACGAGATCGGGTTCGCCCGCGAGGTGGCCGACGCCGTCGTCTTCATGGACGAGGGACGGATCGTCGAACAGGGCCCGCCCGCCGACGTACTCGGCCGGCCGCGCCACGAACGCACGCGCGCCTTCCTCTCCAAGGTCCTGTGACCCGGGACTCCTGGGCCCGAAGCCACTTCCGAACCCTTCCGAAAGAGCCCGCCATGTCTCACCTCCGCCCTCTCCACCTGGCCGCCGAGATCGGCGGCCCGCCCCGCTACGACCCCGAGCACTACACGGGCCTCGCCCGCCTCGCCGAACGCGGGACCCTCGACTTCGTCACCCTCGGGGACTCGTTCGCCCGGCCCGGACCCGACGCACTCGCCGTGCTCTCCCGGGTCGCGCCCGGCACCCGCAGGATCGGGCTCGTGCCGACGGTCACCACCACCCACACCGAGCCCTTCCACGTGTCGTCCGCCGTGGCCACGCTGGACTGGGTCAGCGGTGGCCGGGCCGGCCAGTGGGTGGACGTGTCGACGACGGCCGCCGAGGCCCGGCTGTTCGGCCGCCGCCCCGCCGCGCCCGCCGCCGAACTGTGGCGGGAGGCCGGCGAGGCCGCCGACGTGGGAGCCCGTCTCTGGGACAGCTGGGAGGACGACGCCGAGATCCGGGACGCGGCCGGCGGCCGCTTCCTCGACCGCGACAAGCTGCACTACGCCGACTTCGAGGGCACCGCCTTCCGCGTCCGCGGCCCCGCCATCGTGCCCCGGCCCCCGCAGGGCCACCCGGTCACGGTCGTCGACGGGACGGCGGACCCGGCCAGGGAGACCGCCGCCCGCCACGCCGATGTGGTGCTCGTCCGGGCCGGCACACCCGAGCGGGCCGCCGAGATCCGTGACGACGTGCGCCGCCGCGCAGCGGCCCACGGGCGCGACCCCGGGACACTGCGGGTGCTCGCCGCGCTCAGCGTCGACCTCGGCGACGCCGAATCCGCCCCGGAGCCGGGGCTGGAGAGCGGGCCGCCGCTGGCCGGGCGCGGCACGTACTACCGCGGCGGTCCGGTCGACCTCGCCGATCTGATCACCCAGTGGCACCGGGCCGGAGCCGTCGACGGCTTCCACCTCACCCCGATCACCCCCGAGCGCGACCTCGAACGGATCGTCAACGGCACGGTGGCCCTGCTCCAGCACCGCAGCCTGTTCCGCACCTTCTACCCCGGCGGCACCCTCCGCGAGCACCTGGGCCTGGCCCGTCCGGCCAACCGGTACGCACGCCGAGGAGAACGGGTATGACGGCCGCCCCGAAGCAGATGCACCTCGCCGCGCACTTCCCGGGTGTGAACAACACGACGGTGTGGAACGACCCCCGCTCCGGCAGCCAGATCGAGTTCTCGTCCTTCGAGCATCTCGCGCGTACGGCCGAACGCGGGCTGTTCGACTTCTTCTTCCTCGCCGAGGGGCTGCGGCTGCGCGAGCACAACGGCCTGATCCACGACCTGGACGTGGCCGGCCGCCCGGAGTCCCTCACCGTGCTCGCCGCGCTGGCCGCCGTCACCGACCGGCTCGGTCTCGCCGCCACCGTCAGCGCCACCTTCAACGAGCCCTTCGAACTGGCCCGCCGGCTCGCCACCCTCGACCACCTGAGCGCCGGCCGGGCCGCGTGGAACGTCGTCACCTCGTCAGACGCCTTCACCGGTGAGAACTTCCGGCGCGGCGGCTACCTCGACCGGGCCGACAGATACACCCGCGCCGCCGAGTTCGTAGCCACCGCTCGCGAGCTGTGGGACTCCTGGACACCCGACGGCACCCCGCGCCCCTTCGCCCACCACGGACGGCACTTCTCCGTCCAGGGCGAGTTCACCGTCCCGCGCTCCCCGCAGGGCCACCCCGTCGTCATCCAGGCGGGGGACTCCCCGGAGGGCCGCGAGTTCGCCGCGTCCGCCGCCGACATCGTCTTCACCCGGCACGGCACCCCGGAGGCGGGCCGCGCCTTCTGCGCCGACGTCAAGGGGCGGCTCGCGAAGTACGGCCGGGAACCCGGCGAACTGAAGATCATGCCCGGCGTCGGTGTGGTGCTGGGCGACAGCGACGCCGAGGCGCGGGAACGGGCGGCCGGGATCCGCCTCCAGCAGGTCTCGCCGCAGAACGCGATCCTGGCACTGGAGCAGGTCTGGGGCCGCGACCTCTCCTCGTACGATCCCGACGGGCCGCTTCCCGAGAGCGACCCGGTCCCCGAATCGGAGCTGAGCCGGGGCCGGGTCCGGCACGGCGACCCCCTCGTGGCCGCGGCGCGCTGGCGCGAACTGTCCCGGGAGAAGGGGCTGTCCATCCGGCAGACCGTCATCGAGGCGACGGGCCGGCAGGCGTTCGTCGGCAGCCCGCGGACCGTGGCGGCCGAGATGGCCGAATTCGTCGGCACGGGAGCCGCCGACGGCTTCATCCTCGTTCCCCATCTCACCCCCGGCGGCCTCGACGACTTCGTCGACCTGGTCGTCCCGCTCCTCCAGGAACGCGGGGTGTTCCGCACCGCATACACCGGTTCCACGCTGCGGTCGCACCTCGGGATCGCCGAGCCGGTATGGAAAGGTTGACCACATGAGCACGGACGCACAGCAGCAGGCAGCACGGGACTGGAACCACTGGCACCAGGAGCGGACCGCCACGGTCGCCGCACCGTACGGGCCGCTCTCCCTCACCGGCACCCACTGGCTCTCCGACTACCCGGAGGGGCGAATTCCGGCCGTCCCGGGCCACTGGCGGGAGGACGGCGAGGAGGTGGTGCTCACCGCCGGCGCCGAGGACGGCCTGAGTGTCGACGGGAAGCCCCTGACCGGCGAGGTCCGGCTCGGTGCCGACCGCGGCCCGATCGACGCCTCCCGGGTGGCGCACGGGGAACGCCGCCTCGTCGTGCTGAGCCGCGAAGGCCTGTGGGCGGTGAGGGACTTCGACCCGGACTCCGCGGCACGGCGCGCCTTCCGCGCCATCGAGGCCACACCGTACGACCCGCGCTGGGCCGTGCCGGGCCGCTTCCGCCCGTACGACACCTCACGCACCGTCCGGGTCGAGAACGCCGACGGTGTCGAGCGCGGGCTGGGGCTCGGCGGGGAGATCGCCTTCGAGCTGGACGGCGCCCCGCACACCCTCCAGGTCGCCGTCGAGAACGACGGCTCGCTCTGGGCGGTCTTCGCCGACACCACCAGCGGGGACACCAGTTACCGCTTCCGGTTCCTGCGGCCCGCCGCCCCGGCCGACGACGGGTCGGTGACGGTGGACCTCAACCGTGCGCTGCTGCCGCCCTGCGCCTTCGCCGATCACTTCATCTGCCCCTTCCCGCCGCCCGGCAACACCCTCCCCGTCGCCGTCGAGGCGGGGGAGCGCCGGCGGACCGACGGCTGAACCGGCGCCTCCGTCCGACCGCGTCCGGCCCCGGCAGACCCTCCTGCGCCGGGGCCGGACACATGCGCGGAGCCGTCCGGGATCCGGGAAGCTCAGGCCAGAAGGCGCCCTTGCGCAAGAAGTTGACGCCTTGAATACTCCCGAGCAGCGCTTGTCAGGGGCACGGCATATCCGCATTGCGGGCAACGGCCGCGCCCATGACTGCGCCTCACGGGTCCGACCACCCCACAGGCGGACCCCCGACTCCCCTCGGGAGGAAACAAGTGAGGATCAAGCGCACCACCCCCCTCAGCACTGCCGCGAGACGCAGCAGGGCCGTCGCCATCGCCGCAGGTCTCGTGGCGGTCGCCGCACTCGCCGTCCCCAGCGCACAGGCCAGCTCCAACGGAACGTACAGCGCGAACCAGCTCTCCGCCGCGAGCGACGCCGTCCTCGGTGCCGACGTGGCCGGTACGGCCTGGAACGTCGACCCCGTGACGAAGAAGGTCGTGGTCACGGCCGACAGCACGGTCTCGGCCGCGGAGATCCAGCAGATCAAGGACTCCGCGGGCGTCAACGCCGGCGCCCTGCGCATCGAGCGCACATCCGGGAAGTTCAGCAAGCTGCTCTCCGGAGGTGACGCCATCTACGCGCCCGGCTGGCGCTGCTCCCTCGGCTTCAACGTCCGCAGCGGCAGCACGTACTACTTCCTGACCGCCGGTCACTGCACCGACGGCAACCCTCCCTGGTACACCAACTCCTCGAACACCACCTACATAGGCCCGACGGTCGGCTCCAGCTTCCCGACCAACGACTACGGTCTGGTGCGCTACGACAACGCCGCCGTCTCCCACGAGGGAACCGTCGGCAGCGTCGACATCACCAGCGCGGCCAACGCCACGGTCGGGATGTCCGTCACCCGCCGCGGCTCCACCACCGGCATCCACAGCGGCACCGTCTCGGCGCTCAACGCCACGGTCAACTACGGCAGCGGCGACATCGTCTACGGCATGATCAAGACGAATGTGTGCGCCGAGCCCGGCGACTCGGGCGGCCCGCTCTACTCCGGCTCCAAGGCGATCGGACTCACCTCGGGCGGCAGTGGCAACTGCAGCTCCGGTGGTACGACGTTCTTCCAGCCGGTCACCGAGGCGCTCAGCGCGTACGGCGTCAGCGTCTACTGACATGCGGGGTGGCCGGTTCTGTCCCCCGGAACCGGCCCTTCCCTCGAAAGCGCATGTCGAACATGCCGAGCCCCCGCCCGAATTACGGGCGGGGGCTCCCGCTGAGGCCGCGGCTTTTGAGAGGATGTGACACAGGACGGTCACGCAGGAGCAACGGGGGCGGACGCTGCGCCTCCCGGGGGGACGCCCTCCGGGAACCCCCGGCAGACACCCCAGGGGGTTCCAGGTCCGTGAAACGCATCGGAGTGACCGGTCACCGCAGCATTCCGCAGGAAGTCCATGACCATGTGCTGGCGTCGATGCGAGCGGCGTTCCACGGATTCGACGGCTCGGTCGAGGCGCTCTCCAGCCTGGCGGTCGGGGCGGACCAGCTCTTCGCGGACCTCGCCCTCGACCACGGTGCCCAGCTGACCGTGGTCATCCCCAGCGGCGACTACGAGGCGTGCTTCGCCGACGGAGCCGAACTGGCCCGCTACCGGGCCCTCAAGGCCCGCGCCGTGCGGGAGGTCAGGCTGGACTACCCGCACTCCACCGACGAGGCGTACTACGCGGCAGGCGCCTACATCGCCGACCACTGCGACCGGCTGATCGCCGTGTGGGACGGCAGGCCCGCCCGTGGCCTGGGCGGCACCGGGGACATCGTGACCTACGCCCGCGGGCTGGGCCGCCCGGTCACGGTGATCTGGCGCGACGGGGTCGAACGGGGCTGACCGACCGTCATGGGCGCCGGCAGGTCGCGCGTGCGCGGCCCGCCCGTCACCGGACCGGGTGCCGGGGCCGTCACATCTGGTGCCGGGCGAGCCAGTCCGTGTGCTGGGGGGAGACGATGCGCTCGGTCTCGAACACCGCCCGCGGCCACTGGCGCTCGTTCAGCGTGGTCTCCATCGCTATCTGCATCGACTCCAGATCCTTCTCCACCAGGGAGTGGGCCGAGATCAGCGGATGGTGGCGGCGCATCTCGCTCCAGGCGAGGCAGGCGGCGGCAGCCGCGGAGAGCACCCCGGTCAGCGCGAAGGACTGGCCTGCCGAGAAGACCCGGAAGAGGGCGAGGACCAGGGCGAGCGCCGTCAGGGTGGCTATGGTGGTCGACCAGACCAGGGTGGCCCGCCGGGAGACCTCCTGGCGTCTGCGATACCAGCTCCGCTGTTCGATCAGCCGGTCGCGCACATACGTTTCCTTGCGCACCGTGAATGCCTTGTCCCGTAATGCGTGCATGGAATCGGTGATGAGCCCGCCGGAATCGGCCGTCCGGTCCCGGGGGTCGGACCAGCCCACCTTGCGGAGCTCCTGCAGTCCCTCTTCGAGCCGGTTGGCGAACACCGCTTCGGGATGCTGGGTGCCGGTATCGAAAGGTGAGCCATGCACGGAGTAGCGCCAGCACATCGATTTGATGAACTCCGCCGCGGAGCGATTGAGCTGCCAGTGCGACTTGGCCTTCCGCCGGGAGGCGAGGTAGGTGGCGACCAGGACGCCGAGGTAGGCCAACACGGCGACACAGTCCGTCAGTTGGAGCGTACCCTCGACCTCCGCATGCCAGGGCAGCGCCGCCGGGACCGTGCCCACGACCAGCAGGATGAGCTGCCATCGGGTCGTATTCACCGACTCCCGCTGGCGGGCGATCGCAATGGCGTCCGTGTGGTGAAAGAGCTCCGGCAGATCAGCGTTCCTGAAGACCATGCTCTGCAGTGGTCCGGGAATCGCCGTCATGTTCACTCCCGTCTGCGGTTATGTCATCACTCCGATGGCGGAAGTCACAGTTCCGCTTCATCGCGGCGGGTCCCATGTGACGCTCTTGTTCCAAGTGGGCGTCCTCAGTTGCCAACCGAGGTCATGAGAGTAAAGTCGTGCCGCCGGACACTGCAATGGTGCAGGTACCAACGCTGGTTTCCTGTCCGGAACCATTCCATCGGAACGAATCCCCCTCAAGGACGGCCGTGAAGACCACTGAATCCTCCCTCTCCTTCGCCGTTGCGAAGAAGAGCCGTGTGCCGCTCGCCGCGATCGACGCGCGTGGTGGCGAAGCAGCCAGGAAGCTCGGTCGGGTGCAAGTCGCCTCCGCCGGTCGCCCCAGCCAGGCATCCACCTTCAACTCCTCCCTCTGACCCCGCGTCACGGATCACTCCTCCGGGACGGCCGGTCTGCCGGATCACCCTTCCACGCTGGCTAGACTGGTGGAATGACAGGACCCCTGGTCCCTTTCCGTGAAGTAGTCCTCAAGGTTCACAGCAGGTGTGATCTTGCCTGTGACCATTGCTATGTCTACGAACATGCCGATCAGAGCTGGCGAACCCGTCCGAAAACAATCTCTGACGAAGTCATCTTCCGGACTGCTCAGCGGCTGGCTGAGCATGCCAAGACACATGCACTGCCCTCCGTGTCAGTAATCCTGCACGGAGGGGAGCCTCTGCTGGCGGGTCCCGCCCGGCTCCGGCGCATCTGTGAAGAGCTCACCGCCGCCTTCGACGGCGTGGCCGCCCTCGATCTCCGGATCCATACCAACGGCCTGCAGCTCAGCCCGCGCTATCTCGACCTCTTCAGCGAGTACGACGTCAAGGTGGGCATCTCCCTCGACGGCGACCGCGCGGCCAACGACCGGCACCGCCGCTTCGCCGACGGCCGCAGCAGTCACCCCCTGGTACTCAAGGCCGTCGAGCTGCTCCGTCAGGAGCGCTACCGCCATCTCAACCTAGGCCTCCTGTGCACCATCGACATCGCGAACGACCCGGTCGCGGTCCTCGACGCGCTCACGGAGCTCGAACCGCCCCTCATCGACTTCCTGCTTCCCCATGCCACCTGGGACGATCCGCCGGCGCGGCCGGACGGATCGCCCACCGCCTACGCCGACTGGCTCCTCGCGGTATTCGACCGCTGGCAGGAGCAGGGGCGTCCGGTGCCGGTACGGATCTTCTCCTCGGTCGCCTCCACGCTCAACGGCGGCCCCAGCCTCACCGAGTCGCTGGGCCTCGCGCCGACCGACCTCGTCGTCGTGGAGACCGACGGCCGGCTGGAGCAGGTCGATTCGCTGAAGAGCGCCTATGAGGGCGCGGCGGCCACCGGATTCGACGTCTTCGCGAACGCCTTCGACGAGGTCGCGGCACACCCCGGGGTGCGGGCCAGGCAGCTCGGTCTGGAGGGCGTCAGCGAGACGTGCCGCCGTTGCCCCGTCGTACGTTCGTGCGGAGGAGGTCTGTACACCCACCGCTACAGCTCCGCGGGCGACGGCGAGGGATTCGACAACCCGTCCGTGTACTGCCATGACCTCGCCGCCCTGGTGCGCGGCATCGAGGCGCGTACGCCCGCGGACACCGTGGCTCCCGCGGTGGCCGATCCGGTCGAACTGCTCGCGGCCCAGGAGGACCTCACCCGCACCCTGCTGGCCCGGCTGCACGCGGACCTGGACGGCCTGGGCGGTGAGCGGTGGGCGGCGGCGTGGGAGCTGGCGGCCGTTCTGGAGGGCTCGGAGGAAGGGGTCCGGGGGCTGGACGGCGTACTCGCCCATCCGTATACGCGTACCTGGCTGCTCGACGCGCTGGACGCCCTGCACGAGGCCCGGCCGGAGGCGGCTTCCGTGGCCGCGGACGGTCTGCAGACCCTTCTCGCCGCGGCCGCCGTACGGGCCGGTCTCGATCTGCGGGTGCCGGTGCCCTACCGGGACGGCGGGCTCGTCCTGCCCACCCTCGGCCGGCTGACGGTCGCCGGGCCGGGGGAGCGCGGCACCGTGCTGGTGCGCCCGGCCGGGGACGGGTTCCTGGCCGGCCCTGCCGCCGGAACGGCGGAGCGGCGGGTCCGGCGGTCCGCCGAGGCCGGGCCGGGCTGGCTGCCGGTGCGCGCGTTCGCCCTGCCGGGCGGCCCGTTCCCGGGCGGCTTAGTGATCGACGATCTCGACCCGTACCGGGACTGCTTCGGCGCGCCCGCCGCCCCCACGCTCGACGCGGCGGGGGCCGGCCGTCTGGGTGACGCGCTCACCGAGGCCTGGGCGCTGATCGAGGAGCGGGCTCCCGCCCACGTCGCGGGGTGCGCCGACGGCCCGCTCCCGCTCACCCTCACCCCGCTCACCGGCCTGGCGCCCGGCGAGCCATCGGTGGGGCGGCACGGATACGGCGCGATCGGTGTCGGGGCGGACGAGGAGGCCGGCACGCTGGCGCTCACGCTGCTGCGCGGAGTGCGGCGAGCGAGATTCCGGGCACTTGTGGACGTCACGGATCTTTACGCGGCGGACGGCTCCTGGGAACATCGAATGCCCTGGCAGGACGAATTGGTTCCGTTTTCCGGGATGCTGGCCGACGTCCATGAACGGCTGGCGCTCGCGGCATTCGATTCCCGGTTCCGGGACGGAGTGCCGCAGGCGCTCGATACTCTCGAAGGGGCGGCCGAACTCACCGTCGGCGGGAAACGGCTGGTGGCTCTGATGCGAAAGGAATTCTGAATACGGAATTCCGGTTCGAGGGGGAGGGCGGTCGCGCACTCGGGACAACCGGGAGGAACGGCATCAGACCGCATGTGCGCAGAGATGTGATCGACAGGGCCCGGGAACAGATGACTGAAAAGTGGCGTTGATTGACCGAACGTCATGGGGGTGGAGCAACGTCCGCTCCGGAATGATGAATTCGCTCGCATTCTCTTCACTCCTCGGGTGCGGGTGCTCACACAGGACGGGGGTCGTGTGCACGCGACGACGCAGCAGCGAGCGGCGGACCATCGGCCGTACTTCTTCTTGAGTTACGCCCACACACCGGGGTACGGCGGTGGCACGGACCCCGACATGTGGGTCGAGCGGCTCTTCCAGGATCTCTGTGGCCACGTGATGGCCATGACCGATCTGCCCGCGGGCGCACCCGCGGGCTTCATCGACCGCGAGATACGTTCCGGCGAGGGCTGGTCGGAACGGCTCGGCGAGGTGCTCGCCACCTGCCGGGTTTTCGTACCGCTGTTCTCGCCGCGCTACTTCGCCAGCGAGATGTGCGGCAAGGAGTGGTACGCATTCGCCCAGCGCGCCATTCATTACCGGGCCCGCTCCAACCAGCCCGCCGAGGCGATCGTCCCGGCGCTCTGGGTGCCGGTCCCGCCCAGCCAGCTACCCGGGCCGGCCGAGCGATTACAGTTCAACCACCGTGATTTCGGGGACCGTTACGTCAGTGACGGGCTCTACGGGCTGATCAAGCTCAAACTCTTCAACGAGGAGTACGAGCGTGCGGTGTACGAGCTCGCCAAACGCATCGTCAGCGTCGCCGACACGGTACGGATCGGCACCGGCCGGCCCGTCGACTACCGGTTGGCCCCCAGCGCCTTCGGTCCGACGAGCGGCGGGGCGGGCGGCCCCCGCCCGATGCAGGTGACCATCGCCGCCGCCACCCGCCACGACCTGCCGGAGGGGCGCAACGCCGACTACTACGGCGACAACCCGCAGGACTGGAACCCCTACCACCCGGACGCCGCACGGCCCCTGGCCTATGTCGCCGAGGACCTGGTGCGCTCCCTCAACTACCAGGCCACCGTCACCTCCTTCGACGAGGAGGCCGGCCTCCCGGTCGGAAAACAGCCCACCACACCGGAGATCCTCCTGGTCGACCGCTGGGCGCTCCAGGACGAGGACCGGTGCAGAAGGCTCGCAGCCTTCGACGCCGAGCACCGGCCCTGGGTGACGATGGTCGTCCCGTGGAACCGCGACGACCACGAGAGCAGGGCCGCGGAGGCCGAACTGGCCGCCAAGCTCGAACAGACCATGCCGACCAAGATGCGCCAGGGCCGGGCCTACTGCCGTGCCGCCGCCAAGGGCGTACCGAGCATGGAGGCCTTCGGCCAGATCCTGCCGCAGGTGGTCGAGGTGGCCGCCCAGCAGTACCTGAGACACGCGGCTGTCTATCTGCCCGCCACCGGCGGCGGAGGACCCACCGAACGGACGCGCTTGATGGGACCGATGGCGCAGACCCAGTACATCCCCCGGACACATGACGCTGCGACGGATGCGGAGGACACGGATGACGGCCAGTCGTGACGGACGCATCGTCACCTTCTACTCGTACAAGGGCGGTACGGGGCGCACCATGGCCCTGGCGAACACGGCCTGGATTCTCGCCGCCAACGGCAATCGGGTACTGGCTGTCGACTGGGATCTGGAGGCACCCGGACTCCACCGGTTCTTCCACCCGTTCCTCGACCCCTCGACCCTCGGCGCCACCACCGGTGTCATCGACCTGATCACCGAGTACGCCTGGGCCGCGACCAGCCCGGTGCAGCGGGCCGACGACTGGCACCGGGAGTACGCGCGGATCCAGCCGCACGCGGTCTCACTCACCCCCGAGGCGCTCGGCTGGGAGTTCCCGCAGGGCGGAACGCTCGACTTCGTCTCCGCCGGACGGCAGAACCGCGAATACTCCGCGACCGTCTCCACCTTCGACTGGGACAACTTCTACGACCGGCTCGGCGGCGGCCACTTCTTCGACGCCCTGCGCGACGACATGAAGGCCAACTACGACTACATCCTCATCGACAGCCGTACCGGCCTCAGCGACATCGCCGACATCTGCACCGTCCACCTGCCCGACGTGCTCGTCGACTGCTTCACCCTCAGCGACCAGTCCATCGACGGCGCCGCCTCGGTCGCCCGGCAGATCTCCGAGCGGTACACCGGCCGCCCCATCTCCATCTTCCCCGTCCCGATGCGGATCGACGAGGGCGAGAAGGAGAAGGCGGACGCCGGCCGTGCCCTGGCCCGGCTGAAGTTCGACCGGCTGCCGCGCGACCTGTCCGGGGACGAACTCACCGCCTACTGGGGCGCGGTGGAGATTCCGTACCGTCCCTACTACGCGTACGAGGAGACCCTCGCGACCTTCGGGGACGAGGCGGGGCTCACCAACTCCCTGCTCTCCGCCTTCGAACGGCTCACCTCCGTCATCACGGACCAGCAGGTCACCTCGATGCCCCCGGTCGGGGAAGAGGTGCGGCTGCGCATCCGTGACGCCTTCACCCGCCGCAGGCCCGCGCTGCCCGCCGACCTCTTCCTCAGCTATGTGGCGGAGAACCGGATGTGGGCCGACTGGATCGAGTCCGTCCTCACCCGGGCCGGATTCCGCGTCGTGCCCCGCGACGTGTCCGCCGAGCGGGGGCCCCAGGACGCGGCCGTCACCACGGAGAACGCGGTCCGCACGGTGGTGCTGCTCTCCAGCGCGTACCTCAAGTCGCAGCGCGCGGTGAGCCTCTGGGACCGGGCCGTCGCCGAGGACCCGGGCGGCGGGCGGCGCCATCTGCTGCCGCTCAGAGTCGGTGACGTACGGCTGTCCGCGCCCTACATCGACCGCAACCCCGTCGACCTGTTCCGGCTCGACGAGGTGCACGCCACCGCAGCCCTGTTACGCGCCCTGGACCGGCCCGTACAGCTCACCGACGCGGTGTCGCCCGGACCGCGCTTCCCCGGTACCGTCCCCCGGATCTGGAACGCGCCGCCACGCAACCCCGGCTTCACCGGCCGCTCCCTCGTCCTGGAACGGATGCGCGACCAGCTCGGCGGCGGCATGGCCGTCGTGCTGCCGCAGCCACAGACCCTGTACGGACTCGGCGGCGTCGGCAAGACGCAGGTCGCCCTGGAGTACGTGCACCGGTTCATGGCCGACTACGACCTGGTCTGGTGGATATCGTCCGAACAGACCGACGACGTGGTCGCCGGGCTCGCCGAACTCGCCGTCCGGCTCGGCGCCCAGGGCGGCGACGACATGGCCGCCGCCTCCCAGGAGGCCGTCGACCTGCTGCGCCGCGGTGTCCCGTCGGACCGCTGGCTCCTGGTCTTCGACAACGCCGACGACCCCGAACGGCTCCGGCGCTACTTCCCGCAGGGCGGCTCCGGACACATCCTGGTCACCTCCCGCAACCAGGCCTGGTCCCAGCACGGCGACGCGCTGCCCGTCGACGTCTTCCTGCGCGAGGAGTCCATCGAGCACCTACAGCGCCGGGCACCGGGGCTGAGTGACGAGGACGCCGCCCAGGTGGCCACCGCGGTGGGGGACCTGCCGCTCGCCGTCGAACAGGCCGCGGCCTGGATCGCGGAGACCGCCACCCCGATCGACACCTATCTGGAACAGCTGGCCCAGCAGGCCCCGGAGGTGCTGGCGCTCAACCAGCCGGCCGGCTACCCCGAGCCGGTCGCCGCGACCTGGAACATCTCCATCCAGCGCCTCAAGGAACGCTCGCCCGCCGCGGTGCGGCTGCTCCAGCTCTGCGCCTTCTTCGCCCCCGAGCCGATCTCGGGGAACCTGCTGTACAGCAAGGAGATGATCGAGGCGCTGAAGCCGTACGACGCCTCGCTCCAGGAGAAGCTGGTGCTGGGCCGGGTCATCCGGGAGATCGGCCGGTTCGCCCTCGCCAAGGTCGACCAGGTATCCAACTCCATCCAGGTGCACCGGCTCGTCCAGGCGGTCATCCGGGCCCAGCTCACCGAGGAGGAGCAACGGGACGCCCGGCACGCCGTCCACCGCATCCTGGCAGGTGCCCGTCCCGATGACGACGAGCCGATCGACAACCCGGCCAACTGGCCGCAGTTCGCCTCGATATGGCCGCACCTGGGCCCGTCGGACGCCCGTAACTGCAAGGAGCCCGAGGCCCGCAGGCTCCTGATCGACCGGGTGCGCTACCTGTGGAAGCGCGGTGACTTCAGGACGGCCACCACGCTCTGCGAGGAGCTGCGCGACATCTGGCGCGAGACGCTGGGGGAGCGGGACATCCAGTACCTCTACCTCTGCTTCCACCTGTCCAACATCTACCGCTCGCGCGGCCGTTACGTGGAGGCCATGGAGCTCGACGAGATCACCCTGGCGACGCAGCGGGAGGTGCTGGGCCCGGAGCATCCGCACACGTACATGAGCACCAGCAGCCTGGCCACCGACCTCGGCACGCTCGGCGAGTACACCAGGGCGATCGAGCTGGCCACCGAAGCCACCGACGGGTTCAACCAGATCTTCCACGACTCCCACCCCAGGGCCCTGGCAGCTGCCAACAACCTGGCGTTCACCCTGCGGTCCATCGGCCAGTACGCCAAGGCCCGCGAGATCGACCAGGACGTGTTCGACCGGCGCCGCGAGGTGCTCGGCGAGGAACACCCGTACAGCCTCTCCTCGGCCATGAACCTGGCCCGAGACCTGCGGGACGTCGGCCGGTACGAGGACTCGGTCGGCATCCTCAGTCGTACGTACGACAGCTACAAGGCCACGCTCGGCCGGTCCTTCCCCGGCACGCTCAGCGCGGCCAAGAGCCTGGCGGTCTCGCTGCGCCGGGCAGGCAGGCTGGAGGACGCCCGCCGGCTCACGGTGGCGACGCGGGCCAGGTACCGGGCCAAGTACACCTCCGCCAACCCGGAGTCGCTGGCCTGCGATCTGAACCTCGCGGCCGACCTGTTCGCGGGCGGCGAGGCGATCGAGGCCCGCGACGCCGCCCAGGAGGTCGTCGACCAGTATGTGAAGGTGCCGGGCGAGAAGCACCCGTACACCCTGGCGGCCCTGAACAATCTGGGTGTCTATCTCTGGGGGACCGGTGCGGCCGAGGAGGCGGAACAGGTACTGACCCGGGTGGTCGCCTCGATGCGTGAGGTGTACGGGCGGGCGCACCCCAACACGCTGTTCAGCGTGATGAACCTGGCCAATGCCACGGCGGAGCGGGGCGATCTCGACCTGGTGCTGAAGACCGAGCGGGAGCTGGCGACGCAGTTCCGGGAGGTACTGGGCGCACACCATCCGGAGACGCTGGCCATGAAGTCGAACATGGCGGTCACGCTCGACTCGATGGGGCGCAAGGACGAGGCTCTCCAGGTCAGGATGGAGACGGTCGAGGAGCTGTCCCGGCAGCTCGGTGACGACCATCCGCTCACCCGGATCGCCCGGGACGAGCGCCGGTTCCAGCGCGAACTGGAACCGCAGGCGGTGTGAGCCGCGGGAGCGTCCGGCCACGGCCGCCGCCCTGCTCGTCTGGGCGTTCGTGGTGTCCGCCGGTGACGACTCCGGCGAATCGATGGCGGGAGTCATCCCGCTGCTCGCGACTGCTCCGG
>NZ_JBEOVJ010000098.1:0-29427 GCF_040295435.1 Streptomyces sp. NPDC002809 | reverse complement strand
GCGCCCACCCCCCCCGGCCCCGCCCCGCCCCCCCCGGGGGGCCGGGCCCGAGGGCCCCGCCCCCGCGGTAGGGGTACTGATGATGGTGCGGGTACTGCTTGCCGGGGAGCAGAGAGCGGCTGCCCCTCGGCGGACAGTGCCGGCGTGCGGCCCTGCTCGGTTCAGTGCATGACCGCCATGGCCAGCGCACGGCGGGCACGCATCGAGGCGCGCTCGGCCCGGCGCTGCATCCGCCGCGCGGTGATCAGGCGCACGGCCTGACGTTCCGCGGCGGATTCCCGCAGGCGGTCGTGCATATGCGCACGAGCCAGGGCTTCTGGGATGAGTTGCATCTCACGGGTCCTGTTCTGACGCGAGTCGTTCGCGCCGATGATGGTGACGTCCGGTGTCGCGGAGCCGACGGGCTCCCTCGTGGGGATGGTCATTGGTGCCTGGTTTCGGGGGTCGTGGGTCAGGGGACGGTCGATGGTTCCGATGCGTTTCATGGGCTTGGGGGCCGTGACCCCCAGGTCGGCGATCACGCCGCGACCGGGTTCTTGCGCGGACGGCCACGGGGCCGCTTGCGAGCGACGACGACGCCCTGGATGAAGAGCTCGCCACCCCAGACACCCCACGGCTCGCGGCGCTCTTTGGCACCGGCCAGGCAGGCCTCGACGAGCGGACAGGTGCGGCAGAGGGACTTGGCGTACTCGACGTCGGCCGGCGACTCGGCGAAGAAGACCTCGGGGTCGTAGGAACGGCAGGGGACGGGCACGCCGAGGTTCTCGATGGCGTCGTCGAGCGCGGTGAGCGCGGTGAGGGGGATCAAGGTGGAGTCCTCCGTGAGGCCGGGCGGGGAGATCGTTTCGGAAGGCGGTACGGACGGGGCGTGCGCTTCGAGTTGCACGGTGGTGGTGTCCTCGTCTGGTCGTTTCCGGCCTGTTGGCCGGGGGGCGGCTGGTACCAGGTCTTGCTTGTCCCGAGGCTCCTTCGCGCTGTCTCGTCCGTTCGGACAAAACAAAAGGGCCGCGGATCCCGAGTGGGGTTCCGCGGCCCTGAAGGCGCCGGCCTGATCGTCGATCAGGCTGGATCACTCCAGGGTTCAGGCCCACGGAAGGCCCACATCGTGTGGTGGTGCGTCGTCTGCTTCTTGGCTCCGGATTCCGCTCCCGCACCGACGGCCGCAAAGGCATAGGCCTGGGCCTGTCCCTTCGCTACTGCTGCTGCCGGTGCCTGGGTCGGTCGCTCATTGCGCTCCCGCACGGGAAGGCTTGCCAGGGGCAGCGGGCTGACGGCTGAAATGCCGGACATACCGGTGCCACGCAGCGAGGAAGCCGAAGAGCGGGCGAGGCCGAGCGAGCAGGCGGAGACGACCGAGAGATCGGTCATTTTGTTGGTCTCGATGATGCTGATCACTTCAATCGCCTCCTCTCGGCGTCTCGGGGGACCGGCTGGGCCGGTCCTGCGTATTCGGAATAAGTACAGCACAGGGTCAGGGCTTCAGAGAAGTCGCTGTTCCCGTGGTTAAGAACCTATGGTGATGACTGGGGCAGGCGCAAACTATTTTTTCGACGAGTTTTTCTCACATCTCCTCGTCGGCCGCCCCGGGCTCCTCAACCCCGTCCCCACCTGCGCAGATGTCCAGGACGGCGGCGCCGAACCGGCCCAGCTTCCGCGCGCCGACCCCGGAGATCCCGGCCAGTTCACCCTCGCTGCCGGGCACCGCCTCCGCGATGGCCATCAGCGTCTTGTCGGTGAACACGCAGTAGGCGGGCTGGCCGATCTCCTGTGCCTGCGCCGCGCGCCAGTCGCGCAGACGCTCGTACAGCGCCTCGTCCATGTCGGACGGGCAGTCGTCACAGCGCATCAGCTTCATCTCGCCGGCGTCGGTCAGGGTCTTGCCGCAGACCCGGCACAGCGCGGGCCCTCGCCGCCTGCGCCGGGCCGCGGCCGGGCGCTCGATCCCGCCGCTGCCGCCTGCCGTCGCCCGGCCGCCGAGCGCCGCCGAGCCGGGGCGCAGCCCGTTGAGGAAACGGCTCGGGCGGCGGCCCGCCCGGCCGCCGGGTGAGCGGGCGAGCGACCACGACAGGGAGAGGTGGAAGCGGGCCCGGGTGACACCGACGTAGAGCAGTCGGCGCTCCTCCTCCACCTGCTCGTCCGTCTTGGCGTAGGTGATCGGCATCATGCCCTCGGTCAGCCCGACCAGGAACACGGCGTCCCACTCCAGACCCTTCGCCGAGTGCAGCGAGGCCAGCGTGACGCCCTGGACCGTGGGGGCGTGCTGGGCGGCCGCCCGTTCGTCCAGCTCGGCGACCAGGTCGGAGAGGGTCGCGCCCGGCCTGGCCTGTTCGAAGTCCTCGGCCAGCCTGACGAGCGCCGCGAGGGACTCCCAGCGGTCGCGCACCGCTCCTGATCCGGTGGGCGGCTCACTGGTCCAGCCCTTGGTGGAGAGCACCGCCCGCACCTCGGAGGGCAGCCCCTCCGCGTCGTCGAGCAGGGAGTCGTTGCCCCCCGCCCTGGCTGCGCCGCGCAGGGCGACGCCCGCTTCCCGTACCTCCGGACGTTCGAAGAACCGCTCAGCACCCCTGAGCTGGTACGGCACACCCACGTCCGCGAGGGCCTGCTCGTAGACCTCGGACTGGGAGTTGACGCGGTAGAGCACGGCGATCTCACCGGCCGGGACTCCGGCGGCGATCAGATCCCGGATGCGACGGGCGGTGCCCTCGGCCTCGGCGGGCTCGTCCGCGTACTCGAGGTAGGCGGGGTCGGGGCCTGACTCTCGCTGCGAGACCAGTTCGAGCCTGTGCTCGGCGGCCCGGCCACGGGCCTGGGAGAGCAGTCCGTTGGCCAGGTGGACGACCTGGGGCGTGGAGCGGTAGTCCCTGACGAGTTTGACCACCGTGGCCCCGGGGTGGCGGGTGCGGAAGTTGAGCAGATGGTCGGGGGTGGCTCCGGTGAAGGAGTAGATCGTCTGGCTGGCGTCGCCGACGACACAGAGGTTGTCCCGGTCGCCGAGCCAGAGGTCGAGCAATCGCTGCTGGAGCGGGCTGACGTCCTGGTACTCGTCGACGACGAAGTGCTGGTACTGACGGCGCACGTGGTCGGCGATGTCGTGACGGTCCTGGAGGATGCCGACGGTGAGGAGCAGCACGTCCTCGAAGTCGATCACCGTGCGGTCGCGCTTCAGCTGCTCGTACATCGCGTAGACCTGGGAGATCTCGGCGGGATCGCGCGGGGCGTCCCGCTGGGACTTGGCGACCACGGCCGGATAGTCGGCCGGCACGGTCTGGGTGACCTTGGCCCACTCGATCTCGCTCGTCACGTCGCGCAGCTCGTTGCGGTCGAGCCGGATACGGCAGCGGGCCGCCGCCTCGGCGACGAGCTGGACCTTGCGCTCCAGCAGCCTGGGCAGATCGCCACCGACTGCTTTCGGCCAGAAGTACTGGAGCTGACGCAGCGCCGCGGAGTGAAAGGTCCGCGCCTGTACCCCGCCCGCGCCGAGCTCGCGCAGACGCCCGCGCATCTCGCCCGCGGCGCGGTTGGTGAACGTGACGGCAAGCACACTCGACGGCTGGAGTATTCCCGCACGCACCCCGTAGGCGATGCGATGCGTGATGGCCCGCGTCTTGCCCGTACCGGCTCCGGCCAGCACGCAGACCGGCCCCTGCAGGGCCACGGCGACCTCGCGCTGCTCGGGGTCGAGCCCGTCCAGGACGGCGTCGGCGGAGTCGGGAACCTGAGGGAAGAGGGTGGAATGCGTTGCTGATGTCACCCCGCCATGCTGCCAGGTCGAAAGGGGCGGCCGCGGAAGTTGTCCACAGGGGGGGCGCATCTGTCGTACTAATACGGAGGCGGCTTCGGCCGACACGGAGGCGGTCCCGGCCGTTACGGGAGGAGCGGCACCGGGCGATACGGGAGGGGCGGCCCCGGCCGCTGCCGCAGGGGTGGCCCCGGCCGATACGGGGGCGGTCCCGGGAATGGTGACCGGCTCACGTACGTTCCCCTTCCGTGCGGCAACGCACGCCCGGCTCTTCCGTGAGACCTCGGTGTGACTGAGAAGTGTGACCGAGCCGTGTGACGGGAGAGTGTGACGGAAGAGACCGCGACGGGGCGTGACGGGATTGCCGTGACCGATGAGACAGAGGAGCGCGAAGACATGCCGGGCACTGTGACGATGTACAGCACCACGTGGTGCGGCTACTGCCGTCGGCTCAAGGGCCAGATGGACCGCGAGGGCATCGCGTACACCGAGATCAACATCGAGCAGGACCCGGATTCGGCGGCCTTCGTCGAGAAGGCGAACGGCGGGAACCAGACGGTGCCGACCGTTCTCTTCGCGGACGGCTCGACCCTGACGAACCCTTCGCTGGCCCAGGTGAAGCAGAAGGTCGGCGTCTGACCGCTGCTGCCGCTCGGCTGCCGCCGCCCGCTTCTTCCCGCTCGTACCGACGGGAAGAGGCGGGCGGTTTCGTGTTCCGCACCGTCGGGCCGGGCAGGTGCGGCAGCGGGCGGCCCGCAAGGGGACGTGCCCCGCACGGGCCGCGCCGGGTTCAGCTCGCCCTGACCGGCTTCGGGAGCGGCTTCCCGTACCAGATCTCGATCAGCCGGGCCGCGATCGAGACGCCGAACGGCGGCAGGATCTCGCCCGATTCGAATGCGGCCGTCAGTTCCTCCCGGGAGAACCAGCGGGCCTCCTCGATCTCCTCGCCGTCGACGTTGATCTCGAACGTCGTGGCCCGTGCCATGAAGCCGAGCATCAGGCTGGAGGGGAACGGCCACGGCTGACTGGCGATGTACTCGACCTCGCCGACCGTGATGCCCGCTTCCTCGAACACCTCGCGGGCCACGGACTGCTCGATCGACTCGCCCGGCTCGACGAAACCGGCCAGCGTGGAGAACCGGCCCTCGGGCCAGTGGACCTGGCGGCCCAGCAGTGCGCGGTCCTGGTCGTCGGTGACGAGCATGATGACCGCCGGGTCGGTGCGCGGGTAGTGCTCGGCGCCGCAGGCCTGGCAGCGACGGATGTGACCGGCCGCCGCGATGACCGTGCGTTCGCCGCAGCGCGAGCAGAAGCGGTGCAGCCGCTGCCAGTTCTCCAACGCCACCGCGTGCACCATCAGACCGGCGTCGCGGGCGCCGAGGAGCAGGCCCGCCTCACGCAGGCCCGCCGGCCGCGCCGACTGGTCCATGCGGCCCGGCAGCGTGTCCTTCTGGAGGGCGAAGTAGCTGACTCCGTCGTCATCGGTGCCGAGGAAGTAGCGGTGGGTCTCGGTGACCGGCGCCTCGAAGGCGGGGGTCATCACGAGTTCGGTGCCGTCGGCGGTGTCGTCGATCAGCGCCTGGCCGCCGGAGACGACGAAGACCCGGGTCGTCGGGTGGCTCCACGCGGCGGACAGCCATGCCTCGTCGAGGCGATGGTGCGCCGCGCGGTCGATACCGCTCGGCGCGGTCAGACCGATGGGACGGTCCGTGATGGCGTTGTCGAAGGTGCTCACAGGTGCTTCCTACTCCCCCGGGATGGATCGGGTGTTCAGAGGATTCAGCGGAGTGCGGCCGCCAGTTCGCCCCAGAGGTGGGCGGTGGTCTCCACGCCCTTGAGCAGCAGGTCGAGTTCGACCTTCTCGTTGGGGGCGTGCCAGCCGTCGGACGGTGCGGAGATGCCCAGGAAGAGGACGGGGGCGCCGAGCACGTCCTGCAGATCGGCGGCGGGTCCCGAGCCTCCTTCGCGGGTGAAGAGGATCTTCTGGCCGAAGGCCCGTCCCATCGCGCGGGCCACGGCCTGCAGCGCGGGGTGGTCCAGGGGGGTGAGGCAGGGGCGGGTGGCCGGGAGGAAGGTGATCCGGTGGCGGATGCCGGCCGGGACGCGGTCCTCGGCCCAGGCCTGAACGGCCTTCTGGATGGTGTCCGGGTCCTGGCCCGCGACCAGGCGGAAACTGATCTTGACCCGGGCGGACGACGGGATGATCGTCTTGCTGCCGGCGCCCTGGTAGCCGCCGCCGATGCCGTTGACCTCGGCGGTGGGCCGGGCCCAGATCCGTTCCAGGGTGGAGTAGCCGGCCTCGCCGGACGCGGCCCCTGACCTGGCGGTGCGCAGCCAGGTGGCCTCGTCGAACGGCAGCTCGGCGAAGAGGGCGCGTTCGGTGTCCGTGAGTTCGGCCACGCCGTCGTAGAAGCCTGGGACGGCGACCCGGCCGTCGGGGTCGTGGAGGGCCGCGACGAGGCGGGCGACCTCCGTCGCGGGGTTGGGGACGGCGCCGCCGAACGATCCCGAGTGGATGTCCTGCTCCGGCCCGTGCAGCTCGATCTCGCACTCGGCGAGCCCGCGCATGCCGGTGCAGACGGTCGGGGTCGTCTCGTCCCACATGCCGGTGTCGGAGACGATCACGGCATCGGTGGTGAGGCGGTCGGCCCGCTGCTCCACCAGGGCGCGGAAGTGCGGGGAGCCCGACTCCTCCTCACCCTCGACCAGGAGCTTGAGGTTGACGGCGGGGGTGGTGCGGCCGGTGGTGGCGAGGTGGGCCCGGACGCCGAGGGTGTGGAAGAACACCTGCCCCTTGTCGTCGGCCGCGCCGCGCCCGTACATCCTGCCGTCGCGGACCACCGGCTCGAACGGGTCGGTGTCCCAGCCGTCCTCGCGGGCGGCGGGCTGCACGTCGTGGTGCCCGTACACGAGGACCGTGGGGGCGTCCGGATCGTCGGACGGCCACTCGGCGAAGACGGCGGGCGCGCCGTCCGTCTCCCAGATCTCGGTGACCGGGAAGCCGGTCTCCTTCAGCTTGGCGGACAGCCATGCGGCACTGCGCCGTACGTCCCCGTCGTGCTCCGGCTGCGCGGATACGGACGGGATGCGCAGCCACTCCGCGAGGTCGTCGAGGAAGGCTTCGCGGTGCTGCTCGGTGTACGTACGGACGGCGCTGTCCGGGGTGTCGCTCATGACCTTCAGCTTATCCGCCCGTGGGAGGTGGCTCGTCCAGGAGGATGCGCTCCAGTTCCGGGCGGCCGGGAAGGCGGGCGGGACGGACGCTCTCGCCGCTTCGTACGAAGAGGAAGGTGGCCGTGACGTCGGTGAGCGGCAGCCCGTGCAGTTCGGCCCAGGCCAGCCGGTAGACGGCGAGCTGGAGGGGGTCGGCGGTGTTCGCGCGGCTGGTCTTCCAGTCGACGATCTCGTACGTGTTCCCCGTGCGGTACACCGCGTCGATGCGGCCGCGGATGACCCGGCCGGCCAGCGTGATCTGGAAGGGCGTCTCGACGCGGTACGGGGTCCGGCGGGCGTACGGGGTGCGCTCGAAGGCCTCCTTGAGCTCGGCGAGATCGCGCTCGTCGGCGATGTCCGTGTCGCTCTCGTCGCCGCCGGGCAGCTCGTCGGGGCCGAGCATGGGAAGTGGCAGCTCCTCGAAGCGGGACTCGACCCAGGCGTGGAAGCGGGTGCCGCGGCGGGCTGCGGGCTGCGGGGGGCGAGGCATGGGGCGGGCCAGTTCCTGGGCGAAGCCGTCGGGGTCGTCGGCGAGGCGCAGCAGCTGGGTGGCGGAGAGCGAGGCGGGTACGAGTACGTCGCGCACGGTGGCGCGGGCGCGGCGCAGCTCCCCGGCGAGGGCGTCGAGGTCGCGGTCCCAGGACGCGAGGGTGCGGGACTCCTCGAGGGTGAGGCGCGAGGGCGCCCGCTCGGGGGCGCGGGCGGCCGGGACGTGCGGGCCCCGGTGCGGACCGTCGTCGGGGACGGGGGCCCCGTCCAGGAACGGGTCGTCGTCCGGAAAGGGGTCGTCCTCCGGGAACAGCTCGTCGTCCGCCAACGGTTCGTCGCCGAAGAAGGCGTCGTCCGACGGGTCCGGGGGCTCCGTCGTGGCGTACACATCGGTCACCGGGCCCGCTGTGGCCAGCGCCTCCAGGTGGGCCATCACCGTGTCCGCGGCGGCCCGGCGGCGGGCCAGTGCGGTGTCGTCCAGCGGCAGCGGCCACGCGTGGTCGGCCGTGGCCTCACCCAGGGCCGGGTTCTCCTCGTCCTCGGCCGGCTCGTCCGCCCAGGCCTCGATCTCTCCGTGCCCGGCCGCGCAGTGCTCGTACAACGCGTCCAGGAAGGCGGACGGGCCGCGCGGCTTCTTCTGGCTCGGGCCCCACCAGTGGCCGGAGCCGAGCAGCAGGGTGCGGGGCCGGGTGAAGGCGACATAGCCGAGGCGGAGCTCCTCGGTGTGCTGGTGCTCCTTCATCTCCTCCTTGAAGCCCTTGAGGCCCTTGGCGTCGAAGGAGTGCACGACGGGCAGCGTGGCGGTGTCGCCGCGCAGGGCGTGCGGGAGGACCTGGGACTGGGAGGTCCAGGCGTCACGGGACTGGCCGCTGGGGAACTGGCCGGTGACCAGGCCGGGCACGGCGACGACGTCCCATTCGAGGCCCTTGGACTTGTGGGCGGTGAGGACCTTGACGGTGTTCTCCCCGCCGGGCAGCGCGTTGTCCAGGCCCTTCTCGTACTGGGCGGCGGTGCGCAGGAAGCCGAGGAAGGCGAGCAGCGTCGCCTCCCCGTCGACGGCGGCGAACCGGGCGGCGACGTCGAGGAAGTTGGCGAGGGTCTCGCGGCGGCGGGCGGCCAGGGCCTGCGGCGAGGCGGAGAGCTCGACCTCCAGGCCGGTGGCGGCGAGGACCCGGTGCAGTACGTCCATCAGGGGGTCGGCGAGCGAGCGGCGCAGGTCGCGCAGCTCGGTGGCGAGGCGGGCGAAGCGGATCCGGGCCTCGGCGGAGAAGGGCAGGCGGTCGTCCTGCTCGCCGCCGGAGTCGAGGAAGGTGTCCAGTGCGTCGGCCAGTGACGTCACCTCGGCCGGGTCGACGCCCTCGACGGCCTCGGCGAGCCGGCGGTCGGGGTCGAAGTCCTCGTCGTCGCCGTGCGAGGCGCGGTGGACGAGGAGGCGGGCACGGCGGCCGAGCAGGGCCAGGTCGCGGGGGCCGATCCGCCAGCGGGGGCCGGTGAGCAGCCGCACCAGGGAGGCGTTGGCCCCCGGGTCCTGGAGGACCTCGCAGACGGCGACGAGGTCGGCGACCTCGGGGAGGTGGAGCAGTCCGGAGAGGCCGACGACCTCGACCGGGATGTCCCGGGCGACGAGCGCCGCCTGGATCTCGGGGAAGTCGCCGGCGGTGCGGCACAGGACGGCGATCTCGCCCGGGGCCTTGCCGGTGCGCACGAGGTGGGCGATCGAGTCGGCGAGCCAGTCGATCTCCTCGGCGTGGGTGCGCAGCAGGGCGCAGCGGACGAGGCCGTCGCGCTCGGCGCCCGGTGCGGGGCGCAGGGCCTCGACGCCCTCGTGCATGGCGCGCAGGGGGGCGGCGAGTCCGTTGGCGAGGTGGAGGAGGCGGCCGCCGCTGCGGCGGTTCTCGCTGAGGGAGTAGCGGGCGGCCGGGGTGCCGTCGGCGTGCGGGAAGTGGCTCGGGAAGTCGTCGAGGTTGGCGACGGAGGCACCGCGCCAGCCGTAGATGGCCTGGCAGGGGTCTCCGACCGCGGTGACGGCGTGTCCGGACGCGGTGCCGTCGGGGCCGCTGCCGAAGAGGGCGGAGAGCAGGAGGCGCTGGGCGACGGAGGTGTCCTGGTACTCGTCGAGCAGGACGACCCGGTACTCCTCGCGCAGGATCGCTCCGACCTCGGGACGGGTGAGGGCGAGCTGGGCGGAGAGGGCGATCTGGTCACCGAAGTCGAGGAGGTCGCGGCTGCGCTTCGCCTCGCGGTAGCGCCGGGTCAGCGAGAGCAGCTCGCGACGGGCCTCGGCGGTCTCGGGGATCTTGCGCAGTTCCGCGTTGCTGAGTTTGGCGGTCTCCAGGGTGCGGAGCAGCTCGGTGTCGTACTCCGTGAGCTGTTCGGGACGTACGAGGTGTTCGGCGAGCTCGGCGTCGAGGGCGAGGAGATCGCTGACCAGGGTGGGGAACGACCTGGTCAGGGCCGGGTAGGGGCCGGGCGCCTCGCGCAGCACGCGGGCGGCGAGCTGGAAGCGGGTGGCGTCGGCGAGGAGACGGGTGGTGGGTTCGAGCCCTATCCGCAGCCCGTGCTCGGTGAGGAGCCGGCCGGCGAAGGCGTGGTACGTGGAGATGCCGGGTTCGCCCGGGGGGTTGTCCGGGTCGATGGCGTCCGGGTCGGTGACCCCGGCGGCGATCAGGGCCTTGCGGACGCGCTCGGCGAGCTCACCGGCCGCCTTGTTGGTGAAGGTGAGCCCGAGGACCTGCTCGGGGGCGACCTGACCGGTCCCGACCAGCCACACGACACGGGCCGCCATCACCGTGGTCTTCCCCGACCCGGCTCCGGCGACGATCACCTGTGGTGCGGGCGGCGCGATGATGCACGCCGTCTGCTCCGGGGTGAAGGGGATCCCGAGAAGCTCCTTGAGCTGCTCGGGATCGGTGATACGTGGGGACACTCCACAGAGGCTAACCGGAGGGACCGACAACCCACGAAGCCGTGAGGAGCGACCCGTCCCCGGCGCCCCGCACCGGTGATCGTCCCGCACGGCTGTCCGGTACGTGGCGGCGCGACGCGCGGGCTCGGTGCACTCCCGCGGTGTCCGGGAAGTGCCTCCCACGCCTCCGTGACCGGTCTAGGTTGAGGCTGACCACCGCCGATCACCGATGATCGACATCGAGCACCGCTGATCGCATCGAGCACCTATGAACGCTTCAACATCCTTATGAGGACGGTCACATGAGCGCCGACACACCCACACCTGAATCAGCCACCGCTGTCGCGGCCGCCCTGGATGCCACCGAAGAGCTCAGGAAGCGCATCGACACCACGAAGGCGCACCCGGCACGGGTCTACGACGTCTTCCTCGGCGGCAAGGACAACTACCCGGCCGACCGGGAGGCCGCGGCCATGGCCCTGGCCGCCAATCCGCGCGGGTACCTCACCGTGCGGCACAACCGGGACTTCATGCGGCGGGCGGTCACGCTCGCCGCGAAGGACGGCATCAGGCAGTTCCTGGATGTCGGGACCGGGCTGCCGACCCAGCAGAACGTGCACCAGATCGCCCAGACGTTCGCCCCCGACTCGCGCGTGGTGTACGTCGACAACGACCCGGTCGTCCTCGTGCACGCGCAGGCCCTGCTCACCAGTGGACCCGAAGGCCGCACCGACTACATCGAGGCGGACCTCCGCGACCCCGCCAAGATCCTCGAAGCCGCCCGCCGCACCCTCGACCTCGACCGCCCCGTCGCCCTCGTCCTCGCCGCCGTCCTCCACTTCATAGAGGACGACGAGGCCTACCCGATCGTCGAGCAGCTCCTCGGCGCACTGGCGCCCGGCAGTTACCTCGTCCTGAGCAACGTCAGTTCGGACCTCAACCCCGAGCAGGTCGGCCAGGTGACGAAGGCGTTCAAGGAGCGCGGTTTCGCCATGGTCCGGCGTTCCCGCGCGCAGGTGGAGCGTTTCGTCACGGACAACGGTCTGGAGATGCTGGACCCCGGAGTCGTCCCGGTGCACCGCTGGCGGCCCGAGCAGGTCGTCGATCTGCCCGAGGCCGCCAACCCGGATCAGGATTTCGTGGCGGGGCTGGACGAGCTGGACCGCACCCGTTACCAGGGGATCAACGACGTCACCGACGCGGACGTCAGTGTGTACGGAGTGATGGCCCGCAAGCCCTGACAGCCCCGGGGGCGGTTCACTCCAGGACCTGCCGCCCCTCCGGCTGAGCGCTGCACGAGGCCCTGAAGGTGCAGTGGGTGCAGTGCTGGCCGGTCGAGGGGGTGAACCGTTCGTCCAGGACCCGGCCGGCGGCGGTCGCCAGCAGATCGGACACCCACTCGGTGTCGGGCGGCTGCTGGACCTGCACCTTGGGGACGGCGTCGCCGCCCTCCTTCCTGGGCGCGGGCTGGCGCAGCTGTACGAGTTCGGCGCCACCGGACTCGGGGCGCGTGCCGTCGAAGACCTCGTCGACCGCCCCTTCCCGGACCGCCAGCTGGTACACGGCCAGCTGGGGGTGGCGGGCGACCTCGTCCTTCGTCGGCGACTGCTTGCCGGTCTTGAAGTCGACGACGTAGGCGCGGCCGTCGGCGTCGCGTTCGACGCGGTCCATGGAGCCCCGGATGCGCACCTGGTACTCCCCCGCCTCCAGCGTCACGTCGAAGTCGTGCTCGCTGGCGGCCGGGGTGCGGCCCGTGCGGTCCATGACGTGCCAGCGCAGGAAGCGCTCCAGAGCGATGCGGGCCTGCTGCTTCTCCTGCTGCGACTTCCAGGGCGCGTCGAAGACCAGCCCGTCCCAGACCGAGTCGAGCCGCTCCATGAGGACGGTCAGATCGGCGGGCGTCCGGCCTGAAGCCACCTCGTCGGCCAGTACGTGGACGACGTTGCCGAAGCCCTGGGCGGCTGTCGCCGGGGCGTCGGCCTTCACCTCGCGCCCGAGGAACCACTGGAGCGCGCACGTGTGGGCGAGCTGGTCGAGCGCGCTGCCGGAGAGGGCCACGGGCTGGTCCCGGTCGCGCAGCGGGACGGCCGAGCGGGTCGGTTCGTACAGGCCCCACCACCGGTAGGGATGGGCCGCGGGTACGAGCGGCTGTCCCTCGTCGTCACTGAGCGCCGCGAGCCGGGCGAGGCGGTGGGCGGCCTCCTCGCGCAGCGCGTCGGAGGCGTCGGGGTCGACGGTGGTGGCGCGCAGTTCGGCGACGAGCGCCGCGACGGCGAGGGGCCGGCGCGGCCTGCCGGTGACGTCGCGGGGTTCGACGCCGAGCTCGGTGAGGAAGCGGGACGGCTGGTCGCCGTCGTCGGCGGGGGCCTTGACCGCCGTGACGACGAGGCGTTCGCGGGCGCGGGTCGCCGCCACGTAGAAGAGCCGGCGCTCCTCGGCGAGGAGTGCGCCGGGCGTGAGGGGTTCGGCGAGACCGTCGCGGCCGATCCGGTCCGCTTCGAGCAGCGAGCCGCGGCGGCGCAGGTCGGGCCAGAGGCCCTCCTGCACTCCGGCGACGACGACCATGCGCCACTCCAGGCCCTTGGAGCGGTGCGCGGTCATCAGCCGTACGGCATCGGGCCGCACGGAACGCCGGGAGAGGGTGTCGGCGGCGATGTCCTGGGCGTCGACCTCCTCAAGGAAGTTGAGCGCACCACGGCCGCCGGTGCGCTCCTCCGCACGGGCCGCGGTGTCGAAGAGGGCGCAGACGGCGTCGAGGTCGCGGTCGGCGTTACGGCCGCCCGCGCCCCCGCGCAGCGCGGCTCGCTCCAGCCTGGCCGGCCATGGGGTGCCGGACCACAGTGCCCACAGCGCCTCCTCGGCGGTGCCGCCGCCTTCGAGGAGTTCCCGCGCCGTGCGCAGCAGCGCGCCGAGGCGCTGGGCGCCGCGGGCGTACGACGGATCGTGTGCCACGAGCCGCTCCGGCTCGGCGAGCGCGCGGGCGAGCAGTTCGCCGGAGGGTGCGGGCACCCGGTTGCCGGCGGCGCGCTCCTCGTCGCGCAGGGCCCGGCCGAGCCGGCGCAGGTCGGCGGCGTCCATGGACCCCAGGGGGGAGGCGAGGAGGGTGAGCGCCGTCTCGGTGTCGAGCCAGGACACGGGGGCGGGGGCGGGGGCGGGGGCCCGGACGTGGGGGGTCTCGGACTCCGGCTCGGCCCCGGACTCCGGCTCGGCCCCGGACTCCGGCTCGGCCCCAGGCTCCGCGGCGGCCCCGGACTCCATCTCGGCCCCGGCCGTTTCCGTCTCCGGGCCCGCGTCCGCCTCGGACGACTCCGCCCCGGACGACTCCACCCCGGCCTCGGACGCCGAACCCGCGTCCGCGTCCGCGTGCCGCCGGAGCGCCGCCAGGGCCACGGTGCGCAGGGCGGTCAGCAGCGGGGCCACCGCCGGTTCGTGGCGCAGGGGCAGGTCGTCGCCGTCGACCTCCAGTGGCACGCCCGCCGAGGTCAGGGCCCGGCGCACCGCGGGAATGGTGCGGCCGCCGGCTCTGACCAGGACCGCCATCTCGTGCCACGGCACCCCGTCCTCCAGATGCGCCCGGCGCAGCAGGTCGGCGATGTTGTCGAGCTCGGTGGACGCGGTCGGGTAGGTGTACGTCTCGACGCTGCCGCCCTCGCGGACAGCGCCGAGCTCCCGGTGGGCGCGCACCTTCGCCGACGGCAGCCGGGTGAGCGGCATCCGGCGGGTGAGGAGCCGGGTCGCGGCAAGCAGCCGGTCGCCGGACCGGCGCGAGGTGGTGAGGACGCCGACCGGGGCCGGGGCGCCGTCCGCGCGCCGGAACACGTCCGGGAAGTCGAGGATGCCGTTCACATCGGCGCCGCGGAAGGCGTAGATCGACTGGTCCGGGTCACCGAACGCGATCAGGTTCCGGCCGCCGCCACCGCCCGGGGCGCTCCCCCGGTTCCCGGCCAGCGCGTGCAGCAGCCGCACCTGCGCCGGGTCGGTGTCCTGGTACTCGTCGACGAACACGGTGTCGTACTGACCGGCCAGCAGCGCCGATACCTCAGGCCGCTCCGCGAGCAGGACGGCGCGGTGGACCAGTTCCGCGTAGTCCAGCACGCCCTGGGCGTCCAGCACGTCCAGGTACTCGGCGAGGAACGCGGCGGCCGCGCCCCAGTCGGGGCGACCGGTGCGCCGGGCGAAGTCGGCGAGGGCGTCCGGGCCGAGGCCCAGCTCACGGCTGCGGGCGAGCACCGCGCGTACCTCGTCGGCGAAGCCGCGCGTGGTCAGGCAGGCCCGCAGTTCGTCGGGCCATCGGATGTGGGCGTGCCCCTGCTTCTCCAGGTCGAGCTGGCCGGCCAGCAGATCGCGGACGGTGACGTCCTGTTCCGGCCCGGAGAGCAGCCGCAACGGGTCCGCGAAGAGGTCGGCGTCCTGGTGAGCACGCACCAGGGCGTAACAGAAGGAGTGGAAGGTGGTGGCCTGCGGTCCGCGGACGGCCCCGAGCCGGGCGGCCATCCGGTCACGCAGCTCCACGGCGGCCTTGCGGCTGAAGGTGAGGATCAGCATGCGGGCCGGGTCGCCGCCCCGGGCGACACGGGCGGCGACCGCTTCGACGAGCGTGGTGGTCTTGCCGGTCCCGGGTCCCGCGAGGACCAGCAGCGGGCCGCCTGCGTGGTCAACCACCGACCGTTGCGCCGCGTCCAGGAGAGGGGGATCAACGGAGCCCGGCAGGGTTCGCACCAGCCTGTACGCGCCCGTGGTCCGACGCCGTGCCTGACGGTGCGGACTGTTCCGGGTGGTGGAGGAGGAGCTCACGTGGCGATCGCCGGTCCTGGTGGGTGTGCTGGGGGTGAGGGCGCGACGCGTGCCGCGAACTGACGACGCTACTCCGGCGAGGCCGCCGATTGGGGCGGGACGGATGCGTGGATCGTCACGTTCCTCCGGGGTGGGCGGTGCCGCGTGGGTGAAGAGCGTGGCACGCCCGGCGGGTCGGACCGCGAAGCGGGGCTGCGCCGGGCCGGACGGCCCCACCGGCGGGGAGGGCCCGAGCCGTACCCGCTTCACGCTTCCTCTACGTCGTACGGGCCCGGCTCCGCCCGATGTGCCGCCGGATGGCCGAAGCTGTCAGGTGTGAGCTCCCCCGCCGTCGTCGCCCTCCGCACCCGGCCCGTCCGGTGCGCCGTCCCACCGTGCACGCCGCATGTCGAGGCGCGGAACGTGACCGTCCGCGGAGCGCGAGGCCTCGCGCAGCGGGGTGTTCTCCTCGCGGTAGTGACCGAGCGCCCGCAGCTCGTGGCCGGGCAGCAGCGCGCCGTCGGAACGCACCACACGCCACCACGGCACCGCCGCCCCGTACAGCGCCATGACCCGGCCGACCTGGCGCGGGCCGCCGTCCCCCAGCCACTCCGCGATGTCGCCGTACGTCATGACGCGGCCGGGCGGGATCAGCTCGGCCACGTCGAGCACGCGCTCCGCGTACTCCGGCAACGCGTCGCTCGTCGGTTGTTCGCTCATCCGGCCCATCCTGCCGTACGCCACCGACAGTCCGGCCACTTCCGTGTCCGTCCGGACACGGAGTGTGCGCAGGGGCGGAATGGAGCGTATCTTGCGCATCGCGCGCCCCCGCATCGCACCCTGATGCCCCCCTCCGCCCGCCGGGCGTGCCACCATCATGCGGGCGGTGACCGGTGATACGAGAACACGAAGACCAATCAGAGGCGACGAAGGAGCAGGGCGTGCAGCCACCGAAGGCGGCCGACGCCTCTGATGCCGAGCCGCACCCCCAGGAGAGCGGGCAGGAGCCCGGCACCGGCCCGCAGACCCCCTCGGATCACCTGGAGGGCTCGACGCTCTCGACCTCCGACGCGGCGCCGGCCGACCGTGTCTCGGGGGACGAACCCCTGCTCCCCGCCCGGGTGCACCGCCCCTCCGATCTGCTGCGGCTCCTCATCGGGGTCCTCGCGGTGGTCGTGCTGTTCGCCGTCGCCGCCTTCGCCCACGGCACGACGGCCGGCCTCGAACAGGACATCAACAAGGGCACCGGACAGGCGCCCGACCTGCTCATCAAGATCGCCGGTCTCGTCTCCAGCATCGCCGTGCTGCTCGTCCCGGTGGCTTTCGCCATCGAGCGGCTGATCAAACGCGACGGGCTGCGGATCGCGGACGGTGTCCTGGCCGCCGTGCTGGCGCACGGAGTGACGCTCGCCACGGATCTGTGGGTGTCCAATTCCGCGTCCGGCACCATCCAGGACGCCCTGACCCAGCCGCAGCCCGGTGCCGCGCTCACCGACCCCGTACACGGCTATCTCGCCCCGGTGATCGCCTATATGACGGCGGTCGGCATGGCGAGACGGCCGCGGTGGCGGGTCGTGCTGTGGGTGGTGCTGCTGCTCGACGCCTTCACCATGCTGGTGGGCGGGTACACGACCCCGCTCTCGATCATCCTCACGGTGCTGATCGGCTGGACGGTCGCCTACGGCACCCTGTACGCGGTCGGCTCGCCGAACGTCCGGCCGACCGGTCAGCACCTGATGGCCGGCCTGCGCCACGTCGGCTTCCGGCCCGTCACCGCGATGCGGGCAGACGACGCGCCCGACTCCGGTGACCAGAGCGACCGCGGGCGCCGCTACGTGGTCTCCCTGGAGGACGGACCACCGCTCGACGTGACGGTCGTGGACCGCGAACAACAGGCGCAGGGGTTCTTCTACCGTGTGTGGCGCAGGCTCACCCTGCGCGGCATCACCCAGCGGCGTTCCATCCAGTCGCTGCGCCAGGCACTGGAGCAGGAGGCGCTGCTCGCGTACGCGGCGATCGCCGCCGGCGCCAACGCCCCCAAGCTGATCGCCACCTCCGAGCTCGGTCCGGACGCCGTGATGCTGGTGTACGAGCACATCGGCGGACGCTCACTGGACGCGCTGGAGGACGCCGAGATCACCGACGACGTGGTGCGCGGCGCCTGGCGTCAGGTGAAGGCGCTCCAGTCGCGCCGGATCGCGCACCGCAGGCTCACCGGTGACGCCATCCTGGTGGACCGTTCCGGCAAGGTGTTCGTCACGGATCTGCGGGGCGGTGAGATCGCCGCCGGTGACCTGGTCCTGCGGATGGACGTCGCCCAGCTGCTCACCACCACCGGCCTGCGGGTGGGCGCCGAGCGAGCCGTCGCGTCGGCGCTGGCGGTGCTCGGCCCGGACGCCGTCGCGGACTCCCTGCCGCTGCTCCAGCCGATCGCGCTCAGCCGCTCCACCCGCGCCCACCTGCGCAGGCTCGCCCGGGAGCGGTCGCAGCGCGAGCGCGAGGCCGTACTGGACGCGTCGGACGCGGCCAAGCGGGCCCGGGCCCAGGACGCGGAGCCGTCCGACGACGCCGGCCGCAAGACCGCCCGCAAGTCGCTGCGCACCGAGAAGCAGGCCGAGAAGCGGGCCATGGACGATGCGCTGGACGGGGCCCGCGAGGAGGATCTGCTCTCCCAGATCCGCCAGGAGGTACTGCTGATCCGGCCGCAGGCCCCGGTCGAGCCGGTCCGCCTGGAGCGCATCAAGCCCCGCACGCTGTTCAGCTTCATCGCCGGTGCCATCGCCGCGTACTTCCTGATCTCGCAGGTCACCGAGGCAGACTTCGGCGCGGTCGTCGAGCAGGCGGAGTGGGGCTGGGTGGCGGCCGCCCTCGGATTCTCGGCGCTCAGCTACATCGCGGCAGCGATGAGCCTGCTGGGCTTCGTACCCGAGCGGGTGCCGTTCGGCAAGACGGTGCTGGCCCAGATCGCCGGGTCGTTCGTGAAGATCGTGGCCCCGGCGGCGGTGGGCGGTGTCGCCCTCAACACGCGGTTCCTGCAGCGCTCCGGCGTGCGCCCCGGGCTCGCGGTCGCGAGTGTCGGTGCCTCGCAGCTGTTCGGCCTCGGGTGCCACATCCTGCTGCTCGCCGCGTTCGGGTATCTGACCGGTACGGAGAAGACCCCGTCCTCGCTCACCCCGTCCAGGACCGTGATCGCGGGGCTGCTCACGGTCGCCGTGCTGGTGCTGGTGGTGACTGCGATCCCGTTCCTGCGGAAGTTCGTGGCAACCCGCGTGCGGTCGCTGTTCGCCGGGGTCGTGCCGCGCATGCTCGATGTCGTGCAGCGGCCCCAGAAGCTGCTCACGGGCATCGGCGGGATGCTGCTGCTGACCGGCCTGTTCGTGATGTGTCTGGACGCGTCGGTCCGGGCGTTCAGCGGTCCGGACACGCCGCACCTCAGCTACGCGAGCATCGCGGTGGTCTTCCTCGCCGGCAACGCGCTGGGCTCGGCGGCGCCGACGCCGGGCGGTATGGGCGCGGTCGAGGGTGCGCTGACGCTCGGTCTGATCGCGGTCGGTCTGCCCAAGGAGGTCGCGGCACCCGCGGTGCTGCTGTACCGGCTGCTCACGCTGTGGCTGCCGGTGCTCCCCGGCTGGCTCTGCTTCAACCATCTGACCCGCAAGGGCGAGCTCTAGAGGCTGGGGCCCGCAGGCGTCCACCCGCTTGGACCGGCGCCCCGTGCACCCCCCGGGGTGCCGCCGCACGATGGAGCGATGAGGACCTCCCCTGCCCTGCGCACCGCGGCCCTCGCCGCCACCGTGACCGTGCTGCTCCCCCTCGCCGGCTGTTCGGACGGGGGTGGCAAGGAGAGCCCACCCAGCTCCGCCGAGGCCGCCGCGACCACCACTCCCGCCGGTCTCGCCTCCCAGCAGCTGAAGTGGACGCCGTGCCCGGCCCCCTCCCAGGCACAGGGCGGCGGGACCTCGCCCTCCCCACTGCCCGGCGGGGCCGTCTGGGAGTGCTCGTTCATGAATGTCCCGCTCGACTACGCGGAGCCGGACGGCGGGACCATCGAGCTGGCGCTCATCCGCGCGAAGGCGATGAACGCGAAGAAGCGGATCGGCTCGCTCATCTTCAACTTCGGCGGCCCCGGCGCTTCCGGTGTCGCCACCCTGCCCGCCTTCGGCACGGAGTACGACAAGCTCCGCACACGGTACGACCTCGTGAGCTTCGACCCGCGCGGCGTCGGCCGCAGCGCGGGCGTGGAGTGCGAGGACGACGCGCAGCTCGACGCGCGGTACGAGGGCGACGGCACGCCCGACGATGCGGCGGAGGAGAAGGAGTTCATCAAGTCCACGAAGGCGTACGCGGCGGCCTGCGAGAAGAACTCGGGCAAGGAGCTCCCCTTCGTGGGGACGACGAACGCGGCCCGCGACATGGACCTGATGCGCCAGGCCCTCGGCGACGACAAGCTGTACTACTTCGGCATCTCGTACGGAACCGAACTGGGCGGCGTCTACGCGCACTTGTTCCCCGAGCACGTCGGCAGGTCGGTCCTGGACGCGGTGGTCGACCCGACCGAGGACGCGGAACAGTCCTCCCTCGGCCAGGCCAAGGGCTTCCAGCTCGCGCTGGACAACTTCGCCGAGGACTGCGTGGCCCGGGGCGACGCCTGCACGCTGCCCGGTTCCACCGCCGAGGAGGTCGAGCAGGGGGTGTCCGGCCTCCTCGACCGGCTGGAGGCGAAGCCCGTACCGGGCATCGGTTCCCGGAAACTGACACAGACGCAGGCCACCACCGGCATCGCGGCCGCGCTCTACTCCAAGGAGACCTGGCCCCTGCTGGAACAGGGCGTGGACGAGGCCGACGGTGGCAACGGCGCACTCCTCCTCGCCCTCGCGGACTCCCTCAACGGGCGCTCCGAGGACGGCCGCTACGACAATTCCGCCGCGGCCAACACCGCCATCAACTGCGCCGATTCCAAAGAACGGTTCACCCTCGACCGGACCAAGGAGAAGCTCCCCGCGTTCCACGAGGCCTCACCGGTGTTCGGCGACTACCTCGGCTGGGGCCTGATGGCCTGCACCGGTTGGCCGGTGGCGGGCGCCTGGGACACCCCGGACGTCAGTGCCGAGGGCGCGGCCCCCGTCCTGGTCATCGGCAACACCGGCGACCCGGCGACTCCTTACGCGGGCGCGAAGGCGATGGCCGAGGAGCTGGGCGAGGGCGTCGGCGTGGAGATGACGTACAAGGGCGAGGGCCATGGCGCGTACAACAGCGGCAGCGCCTGTGTGCAGGAGGCGGTGGGCGGCTACCTCCTGGACGGTAAGGTGCCGGCCGCCGGGACGGTCTGCGGATAGGTGTGCGACAGGTGTGCCGGTCCGCGCGCCTACCATGGGCGCGAACTGCCGGACGGGCAGGCACAACGGGGAGGGATGTACACGTGGTCGCATACGTACGGGCCGGGGCGCTGGCCGCCGCCGCACTGCTGCTGACGGGAGCGCTCGCGGGCTGCGAGGACGGCACGGACGACAAGCCGGGCAAGCAGGCGGACGGCGCCACGGCTTCGGCCGCCTCACCGTCCGCCGCCCCGTCGGCCGAGGTGAGCGACAAGCCCCTGCCCTCCTCCCTCACCTCGCAGCGCCTGGACTGGAACTCGTGCGAGGCGCCCGAGGGCGGCAGCGCCCCGGGCTCGGCCTGGCGGTGCACGACGGTCAAGGTCCCGCTGGACTACACGAAGCCGGACGGCGACACGATCGGAATCGCGCTGATCCGCAAGGAGGCCCGGAACAAGGGCCGGCGACTCGGCTCGATGCTGTTCAACTTCGGCGGACCGGGCGGCTCGGGCGTCTCCATACTGCCGCGCGCCGCCGGCTCGTACGGGACGCTCAACACCCGCTACGACCTGGTGGGTTTCGATCCACGCGGGGTGGCACAGAGCGCCGGGGTGCGGTGTCGCACGGACCGGGAGCAGGACAGCGCCAACCGGAACGTCGACATGACGCCGGACACGGCGGCGGAGGAGGCGGCGTTCATGGAGGACGGCGCCGGGTTCGGCGCGGGCTGCGAGCGCCGCTCGGGCAAGGTCCTGCCGTTCGTCGGCACCACGAACGCCGCCCGCGACATGGACCTGATCCGCGAGGTCCTCGGCGACAAGAAGCTGACGTACTTCGGCATGTCGTACGGCACCGAGCTGGGCGGTACCTACGCGCACCTCTTCCCCGAGAAGGTCGGCCGCGCCGTCTTCGACGCCGTCGTCGACCCGACCGCGGACACCACCGGTCACGCCCGCAACCAGACCACCGGCTTCCAGCGGGCGCTGGAGAACTACCTCAAGGACCGCGGCCAGGACCCCGAGAAGGGGACGCAGCGCATCGCCGCACTGCTGAAGCGGATCGACGCGAAGCCGCTGCCGACCGGCACGAGCCGTGAGCTCAACGAGTCGCTGGCGATCACCGGCATCGTGCTGCCGCTCTACTCCAAGGACAACTGGCCGATGCTCACGCAGGCGCTGGACGAGGCGGAGGGCGGCACCGGCTCCATGCTGCTGCAGCTCGCCGACTCGTACAACGGCCGCGACGAGAAGGGCCATTACGACACCCAGAACCACTCGCAGCGCGCCATCTCCTGCGCGGACTCCACGGCCCGGCCGACGGCGGCCCAGGCGAAGGCGCTGCTGCCCGAGTTCAAGAAGCTGTCCCCGGTCTTCGGCCCGTTCCTGGCCTGGGACACCGCGGGCTGGTGCTCCGACTGGCCGGTGGCGGGCGAGCACGACACCCCGGAGGCGAGCGCTCCGGGCGCCGGTCCGATCCTGGTCGTGGGCACGACGGGCGACCCGGCGACACCGTACGAGGGTGCGCGGAAGATGGCGGACGAGCTGGGCAAGGGCGTCGGCATCCTGCTCACCAACAAGGGTGAGGGGCACGGCGCGTACGGCGGGAACAGCTGTGTGACGTCGACCGTGGACACGTACTTCCTGGACGGGAAGGTGCCGAAGGACGGCAAGACCTGTTCGTAGCGCAACCGTGTGCATGCCGAAGGGGCCGGCCCGCGTGATGCGGACCGGCCCCTTCGAAGCGTTCAGCCTCTAGTACACCGGCTTCTCGGGCTCGATCTGGTTGACCCAGCCGATCACGCCGCCGCCGACGTGCACCGCGTCGGCGAAGCCCGCCGACTTGAGGACCGCGAGGACCTCGGCGCTGCGGACACCGGTCTTGCAGTTCAGGACGATGCGCCTGTCCTGCGGGAGGTCCTGGAGGGCGTTGCCCATCAGGAACTCGTTCTTCGGGATCAGCTTGGCGCCGGGGATCGCGACGATCTCGAACTCGTTCGGCTCGCGGACGTCGATGAGCTCGATCTTCTCGTCGGCGTCGATCCACTCCTTGAGCTGCTTGGGAGTGATCGTGGAGCCGAGCGCCGCCTCCTGGGCCTCCTCGGACACGACGCCGCAGAAGGCCTCGTAGTCGATGAGCTCGGTGACGGTCGGGTTCTCGCCGCAGACCGCGCAGTCGGGGTCCTTGCGGACCTTGACCTGGCGGTACTGCATCTCCAGCGCGTCATAGATCATCAGCCGGCCGACAAGCGGGTCGCCGATGCCGGCGAGCAGCTTGATGGCCTCGTTGACCTGGATGGAGCCGATGGACGCGCAGAGCACGCCCAGGACACCGCCCTCGGCGCAGGACGGAACCATGCCGGGGGGCGGCGGCTCCGGGTAGAGGCAGCGGTAGCAGGGACCGTGCTCGGACCAGAAGACGGACGCCTGGCCGTCGAAACGGTAGATCGAACCCCAGACGTACGGCTTGTTCAGAAGCACCGCGGCGTCGTTGACGAGATAGCGGGTGGCGAAGTTGTCCGTGCCGTCCACGATCAGGTCGTACTGGGCGAAGATCTCCATCACGTTCTCGGCTTCGAGCCGTTCCTCGTGGAGGATCACGTTCACCAGCGGGTTGATGCCCAGCACCGAGTCCTTGGCCGACTGGGCCTTGGACCGGCCGATATCGGCCTGGCTGTGGATGATCTGGCGCTGCAGGTTCGACTCGTCGACCTCGTCGAACTCCACGATGCCGAGCGTTCCGACACCGGCGGCGGCCAGGTACATCAGAGCCGGCGAGCCGAGACCGCCGGCGCCCACACAGAGCACCTTCGCGTTCTTCAGCCGCTTCTGCCCGTCCATCCCGACATCCGGGATGATCAGGTGGCGGGAGTACCTGCGGACCTCGTCGACGGTGAGCTCAGCAGCTGGCTCGACCAGGGGTGGCAGCGACACAGGAACCTCAACAATGCAGGTGGTCGGTTTCTACGTACTTCGGCTACGTACGGTTGTTCTTGCCGTAACACTGCCACGCCCCCTCTCATTCCGAGATACCAGGTCCGATCCGCGAGACAATTTCGTCCCAGTACCTGGGCAGAGTCGCAAATGGATCGCTTTGTCCGCGCCCGTTTCCGGGGTCAGCCCCTCCGGTCCGGTCCGTGAAGAAGATCGTCCCGGCACCCTGCCAGCGGGCGATGCGCATCGCCTCGTCCAGATGGGTGCGCGGGACACCGTGGACGAAGTGGGCGAAACGGCCGGGCGGGTAGGCGGCGGTCCACTCCGCCACCTGCGACCAGCGGTAGTCGGTCCACGCGCCGCGGAAGGTGACGAGCTGGTCGGCGGCCTCCGCGTAGCCCGGATACGGATGGGTGTCGTGCCCGAGCACCAGATGCCCGCCGTGCCGCGCGCTGTCGCTGTCCGCCAGGAAGGCCGAGAGGGTGCTCGTGAGACGGCGTACGGCCGGGAGGCCGGCGCGCTCCGTCGGGCAGCGGTCGACGTAGAAGCCGTCGACGCGGTACCAGTCCAGGTAGGACCGCGCGTCGGCGACCAGCTCGCCGAAGGGCCGGTAGCCGTCGGCCAGGTCGAGCCGGCCGAGCAGCCGTCCGGCCGAGGCGCGCACCGCGTCGAGCGGCTCCTCGCCGTGTACGGCCCGTTCGCGGGCGTTGCGGAGCCGGCCCGCGGCTTCCAGGCAGTGCGGGTCGGGGCGGGCGCCGGGGCCGTTGTCGATGTCGAGAACAGCCCAGTGCAGCGGGGTGCCGGGGCGGGCGAGTTCGGCCCATTCCGCCGGTGCGAGCAGCGGGTGCGCGTACCCCGGGACGCCGAAGCCGAGCTGTTCGGCGCCGCTGGTGCGGCGGGCGGTGCCGGTACTGGTCAGATACGGCACGCCGCCTCCATCCAGATGTCGGCGAGGGACTCCTCCAGATTGATCCGGGGCCGCCAGCCGAGCCGGTCCCTGGCCGTGCGCACATCGGCCTGCTGCCAGGCACCGCAGCCGTCCGGATAGGGGGACGGGGTGACCGCGAGGTGCTCCATGACCGATTCGGCCGAGGTCCGCGGTGCACCGATGGGCAGGCGGGCGGGGGGCGTGTCCAGCTCGTGGAGTGCGCCCGCGTATCCGGCGACCTTGGCGAGGACGGCCGCGGCGTCGCGCAGGCGCACGGCGCGGCCGGTGCCGATGTTGACGACGCCCTGCGCGGCGGAGAGCGAGGCCGCGTGCACGGCGCGTGCGACGTCCCGGACGTCGACGAAGTCGCGCTGCACACCGAGGCCGCTGAGCTTCAGCTCGCCGTCGCCCGACTGCATGGCGCGGCGCATCGCCTCGGCGAGCCGGCCGAGCGGCGAACCGGCCGGGGTCCCGGGGCCGACCGGCGAGAAGACCCTGAGCACGACCGCGTCGAGGCCCGAGCCGAGGACGAGTTCGGTGGCGGCGAGCTTGCTGACACCGTACGGGCCGCCGGGGCGCGGAATGGCGTCCTCGGCCGTGGACGAGCCGGGCTGCGAGGGTCCGTACTCCGAGGAGCAGCCGACCTGGACGAGCCGGGCGGTGCAGCCGCTGCGCCGCATCGCCTCGCAGACCGTGGCGACGGCGACGGTGTTGTGGCGGGTCAGGTCGCGGGCCCCGCCCCGGGTGGCGCCTGCGCAGTTGACGACGACTCCGGGGTGGACGGCGTCCAGGAAGCGGGTGAGCGCCCCCGGGCTGCCGCCTGCGAGGTCGAACCGTACGTCGGCGTCGTCGCCGCGGCCGAGCGCCGTGAGGTGGACGGCGGGGTCGGCGAGCAGCCGGTCGGCCACGAACCGGCCGAGGAATCCGTTGGCTCCGAGCAGCAGCACCCTCATCGCGCGCCCCCTCGGTGCCGACGGCGGGCTGCCGGTGCGAGGTATTGGGGGGTCATGTCCGGTGTCTCCTTGAGCAGTTGTGTGCGTTCGGGAAGGGGCCCGCGGCGTCGGCTCCGCAGGGTTCTGGTGTGCGGGGTCACTCGTGTGCGGAGGTGTTCTCGTGCGGAGGTGTTCTCGTGCGGGGGGGTCTGGCGGGGGTCAGGCGGCGGTGTGGGCGGACGCCCGGGAGAGCGCCACGGTGGCGGTGGTCAGCAGGCCGAGCGCGGCCGCGCCGCAGGCGACGGCGGGTACGGCCCCGGCGCCCGCTGCCGCGACGAGCACGTCGACGGGGCGGGCCAGGGCATCGAGGCCGGGCAGCCGGCCGGCCAGGACGAGGGCGGGGGCGGCGGCCTCGACGGCGCAGGCCGCGGCCAGGCCAGTGGCTGCCGGTTCGGGGAAGCCGTGGACGGTGAGGAGGCGGGCCAGCAGAAGCAGCACGCCGAGCGCCGCGGCACCGACCGGGGCGCCGCCCGTGCCGATCCCGAGCCGCGCCACGTACAGCAGCCCGCCGAGGACGCAGAGGAAGAAGGCGACGGCGGCGAACAACAGGGGGCGCACACCCGCGGCGAACTCCTCCAGCGCACGGCTGCCGTTGAGCTTGCGGTGCGCGTGCACGGAGAAGAGGTGGGCGCACCAGGCTGCGGGAGCGACCGCCACGGCGAGGCCGAGGAGCGGTGCCGGGTTGATGTCCCAGGGGCCTTCGGGGCCGCCGCTGAGGACCTGGTGGAGCAGCGCGTCGCCGTACAGGACGTAGCCGAGCAGCCAGCAGCCGAACAGGCTCGCGGCGCCCGACGAGCGGCCGTCGGCGGAGAGGGGGCCGGTACGCAGGGCGAGCACGAGCCCGAGGAACGCGAGGAGACCGCCGCCGATGCCGATGGCGAGCCGCGCCCCGCTGTCGAGCACCCCCTCGGTGAGCCGCAGCGCGACGAAGGTCGCAAGGCAGGCGGCGCCCGGCAGCAAGGCCCGGATCGACCACGCGGCGCGCGTCTCGATGTCGCGCGCCGGGGCGAACGCCGCACCCACGGGCTCTCCCGCAACAGCCGGAACCCGCGCGAACAACTCCTCGGCGAGCGAGAACACATCGCGGTGCCGGTAGCGGGCTGCGGTGCGGTCGGTGACTCCGTGGGCCTCCAGTCCGGCGGCGATCTCCAGGGGGTCGACGGCCCGCTCACAGAGCTCGCGGTGGCGGTGCATCAAGGTCTTCACCGGATCGGCGGGCCCGCGCCGCCCGGTGGCGAGTTTGCGCGCCGGGGCGGCGTGGGCGACCTCGGGGGCCCGGGAGGCCGGGTGCTGTGCGGGATCGCCGGCGGGCGTCGGGGCTTCGGCGGGCGTCGGGGTCTCGGCGGGCGTCGGGCCGCCGGCGGGCGTCGGGGTCTCGGCGGGCGTCGGGCCGCCGGCGGGCGTCGGGGTCTCGGCGGGCGTCAGGGTCTCAGCGGGCGCCTGGCCCTTGGCAGGCGTCGGGTCGCCGGCAGGCGTCGGGGTCTCGGCGGGCGTCGGTCCCTTGGCGGACGCCTGACGCTCGGCAGGCGCCAGGGTCTCGGCGGGCGCCGGGCCCTCAGCAGGCGTCGAGTCGCCGGCAGGCGCAGGGCCCTCGGCAGGTGCCGGGTCCTCAGCGGGTGCCACATCAGGCGACGGGTCCCCGAGGGTGGAGGGCGCTTCGCCAACCACGCCGGAGGGCGCGGGGGTTGAGGTCGGCGCGGGCCCGGTAGGTGCGGGGGCGTGCGCGGGCGCAGCCGCAGCCGCCGCAGCCGCCGCAGGCGCAGCGTCGGTCTCCGGGAGCGGACCGCTCCCCGAGGCGCCCTCCCGCGCCAGGCGCACACTCCCCCGCCCGTCCACCGGCACACCGGCCGAACCGTCCACCGGCGTACCCGCCGCCCCGTCCACCGACGCACCCGCCACCTCATCCACCGGCACTCCCGCCGGCCCGTCCGGTGACGCGGCGGGCAGGCCCCACGCCGGTTCGGAGCGGTCCGCGAGCAGGGTGCCGGAGGCCGGCGCCCACGAGTGATGGCCCCCGTTGCTGCTGTTCGTCGGCGTGCCGAGCGCCTCGGGCACTTCGGTCGGGCGGGCCATCGTCGTTCCTCCGTGCTCGTCACCCGGGGCAGCGACCGCCCCGGGCGCACCGGTCGGACCCGGTCGGTTCGTGCGGCCCCCTGCGGCCGCTCCCTGGTCACGCATCGCCGTCCCCCATGCCGTGCGCTCCCGCGCCGGCTCCCTGCACGGCCCAGCTGGGCGTCCGCCCGGCCGGTCCCGGGCCGCGGTCGTCTCCCGGCTCCGCCCACAGACCGAGGACATGGGCCTCCGGCGGGGTGGCGAAGGGGCGCGGGCCGCCGTCGGCGGGCACCGGCTCCCTGCGCACCGGCGCCTGCGCGATCAGCTCCAGGTAAATGCCGCGAAATGCCGCGAGGTTCTGTTCGACGGTGAAGAGTTCGAGTGCCCGGGCGCGCGCCGCGGCTCCCAGGCGTGCACGGCGCTCCGGGTCGCGCAGCAGCGCCAGGCAGGCGTCCGCGAGCGCCCGTGGATTGCGCGGCGGCACCACGATTCCCGTACCGCCGATGACCTCGACGACCGCGCCGACGTCCGTGGACACCGTCGCCCGGCCGCAGAACATCGCCTCGACCAGACTGATCGGGAAGCCCTCGACCACGCTGGAGAGCACCACGACCCCGCCCGCCGCGTACGCCTGGACGAGATCGGGGACCTCGGCCCCACCGATGTCCTCGAAGGAGACCGGGCTGTCCCCGACGGCATGTGCGTCCACGGCCTCGTCGGGGAACAACTGCGCGGCGAGCGCCCGGCAGTGGGCAAGATAAGCGGCGCCCTCCGGCCCCTGGGCCGCCGCACCGATGATGCGTAACCGGGCATCGGGCTCGGCCCTGCGCACCTCGGCGAACGCGTGCAGCAGGGCGATCAGGTCCTTGGCCGGCTCGATCCGGCCCACCCAGACCAGCGTGTCCGGGCCACCGTCGTCCTCGCTCTCACCGAGCCCCGCGAAGCGGCCGGACTCCATGCCGGGGTAGACCGTGCGCACCTTGGCGGGTTCGGCGCCGCAGCGCTCCTGCCAGCGGCGGGCGTGGGTGTTGCCCGGAGTGATGAGCGCGGCCTGCCGGTACACCTCGGCGGCGAGCCGCCCGTGGAAGTTCGCGAGCAGCGCGCGTACCGGCGCACTCACCGGCGTACCGCTGCCCGTGAGGTAGTGCGCGCGAAGCTGCACGGCGTGCTCGGTGACGAGCAGCGGCACCCCGAAGAAACGCTTGGCCAGCAGTCCCGGCAGCGCGGCGGCACCGCCGGACGCGGCATGGCAGAGGTCGACGGCGCCGAGGCTCTCCTCGTCGTACCAGTCGAGGGAGAGCGGGCGCAGCACCCGGTCGAGCTCCCGGACGAAGGCGAGGAGATCGGGGACGGTGGCGGACTGGACGGTGCGTCCGGTGCCATGGGCACGGCAGGCGGCCTCGAGGATGCGCACCGCGGTCTCGGAGCGGAGGGCGGCGGGAAGCCCGCCGTGCTCGCAGGCCAGTTCGGCGAGCCCGTAAAGGCCTTCCGTGAACTGCGCGTCCGCGACCGCGTCCGCGGCCCGCGGGTCGTCCGGCCGGGCGTCCGTACGGTCGGCACCGGCGTTCGCGCCCTCGTCCCCTTCGCTCCGCTCGCCGCCCGTCGCACCCGTCACGCACACCGAGGCCGCGAGCGCCGTGAAGTGGGTGACGAAGCGGCGCCGTTCGCGCCGCCCGTACGCCCGTGCGCCCCCGCCGGTCAGCAGCCGCGAGAGCAGCCCTCTGGGGGCGTGGAGCCCGAGGGTGTCCTCGTCCGCGGTCCACAGGGGTGCCGTCCGCACCCGGCTGACCTGGGCCGGGAGCTGGACCCAGCCCTGTGCCTCCTGTTCGGCGCTGCGGCTGAGCGCGAAGAGATCGAACTCGTGCTGCGCGAGCCCGCGCACCAGACGGTCGCACCAGAGTCTGGACTCACCGGACGCATACGGGTAGCCACCTTCGGTGAGCAGTCCGATCCGCACGAGCACACCCCCGATCTCCCTTGTGAGCGGCCGCCGTTGAATCGGCGACTCGCAGCGGGACGACCGTAAGCGGATACGCCGGTGGTGCGTGATGAACGCCACGTGCAACGCCCGCTCGCTGATGCACTTCCTCGGGC